>PLMV01000204.1 GCA_003141615.1 Syntrophaceae bacterium | reverse complement strand
CTGCCGGTGGTTAATTTTGCGGCTGGCGGCATTGCCACTCCTGCGGATGCCGCTTTAATGATGCAGCTGGGCTGCGATGGCGTTTTTGTCGGTTCCGGTATTTTCAAAGCAACCGATCCAGCCCCACGGGCACGAGCTATCGTCAAGGCAACAGCCTATTTCAATGATCCGCAAAAGGTATTGGAAGCGTCGATGGGTCTGGGAGAAGCCATGCCCGGTTTGGAAATATCACAAATTCCACCGGACCAAATATTAGCCGGACGAGGCTGGTAATTTTTTTATGACACTGCATTTAGTAAGCAATAAGCCCTCTGTCATTGGAATTCTGGATTTACAAGGCGGAGTGCATGAGCATCTGGATCATCTGGAGCGGCTGGGAGTTTCTGCCCGAAGAGTAAAGCAGGCCTCGGATTTTGTCGATCTGGCCGGTTTAATCATTCCCGGCGGTGAAAGTTCCTGTATTTCGAGGCTGCTTAATATTTTTGAAATCAAGGAAGTATTGCTTCAGGCTCATCGCGAGGGCATGAAAATTTGGGGTACTTGCGCGGGAGCAATTTTATTAGCCCGGAAAGTGGTTGGTGAAACGTCTTGCCTTGACTTGATCGATATAAAAATCGAGCGCAACGGCTTCGGCAGCCAACTAGATAGTTTCGTCAGTGAGGCGCTGATTCCTGCTGTCTCTGCTAAACCAATACCCTTGACTTTTATTCGCGCGCCAAAAATTATCGGTGTGGGCAAAGAAATTAATGTCCTTTTAAAAATTGACGATTATATAGCGGCAGCGGAAAACGAAAATATTTTGGTGACGGTATTTCATCCGGAATTAACCGGATGCCTTGCCCTGCATCGATATTTCGCCATCAAATGCGGGTTGAAACTTGCGGCTAATAGTCATGATTATATTGATCCGCTTTGGAAAAGTTCGAGTTGGACAAGACAAGCCGGCATTGCTTAAATGGATTTAATCAAACATATTGAAGAAAATTTTTTTGCCGTCTGCCGTTACTGGGGAAGCTTGAATTCTTCGTTTATTCAGTCCGGATCAATTGGGGCAATGAACACCGGTGTAGCTATTGCCGATATCAACTGGGTATGGAATGAAAAGCCTTTAACCAATGATAACGCCAAGTCCATCGCTGACATAAAAGAACTTTACAAAAAATTAAATCTGCGTTTCTGGTGGTGGATATATCCCTGCGGGCAATCTCCGAAAACTAGCAGAATGTTACAAGATGCCGGATTGCGTTTGATTGAAAAAGTTCCTTGCATGGCCGCTGATTTGAACGATTCTGCATCAGAGGGGCAACTCCCTGACAATGTAACAATCTCTACCGTTAAAGACAAAAACGATTTACTTATCTGGAAAGATATCTCTTTCCATGGCTTTGAAATGCCCGCGCGCATCAGAGAACAGTATGGATCTTTTGTTTCTTCATTTGATCTCGGCGCGCAATCTCCGCAAAAGCTTTTTCTCGCCTATTTCGATGGAAAGCCGGTAGCCACCTCGTTACTTTTCACGCATAACAATTCAGCGGGAATCTACTATGTATCTACTCTCCCCGCTTACAGGAATAAAAGATTCGGCCTGAAAATCACGCAGGCCGCTATGCAAGCGGCAAAAGAAGCTGGTTTTAAAGATGTAATTTTGCAGGCAACGCCATTGGGTGCTAAGGTTTACATACGGGCGGGTTTCAAAGAATATTGCCGTGCGGAAATTTATAAACTATCAACTTCATAATATTAACACATGATTTTTAAGACCTCAAACTGCTAAAATTCAATAATATTTCATTGACAAAAACTAGGCAGCCGTTATATTAAATACAATTATCAAGTAAATTAATTTTAGACAACGTGGCAAAATGGCCATAATTTTTTATCAATGTGACGGAGGATAATATGGAAAGTAAAAATCGTAAAACATTTTTCATGTTCTTAATGGCGTTTCTGGTTGCTTTTTTTATTGTTTCTTTTGTAGAAGTTCTGCGATCTTCTTTTTTCCCTTCAGGAGCACCCGAAATTCCAACGGCTGCAGCAGTTTCTTCCTCAGAAACCACACCTGGTTCTTTTTCCGATCTGGCCGAACGTGTTAAACCTGCAGTCGTAAACATCAGCACAACAAAAACATTTAAAGGACGAAGCGGTTTGGGTAAGCCCTTTGGCCGGTCGCCTTTTAGCGGACATTTCGGAGATGATTTCTTTGAACGCTTTTTTGGCGATATCCCCCAACGTGAATTTAAGCAACGAAGCCTTGGTTCCGGTTTTATTATCAGCAACGACGGATACATATTCACGAATAATCACGTTGTAGAACAGACAGATAAAATTATGGTAAAAGTCTCAGACGGCAAGGAATATGAAGCGAAAATTATTGGCACCGACGCTAAAACCGATATTGCCTTAATCAAAATCAAGCCTGATAATAGCTTGCCGTTTGTGGATATTGGCGATTCTGATGCAATAAGAGTTGGTGAATGGGTCATTGCGATTGGTAATCCGTTTGGTTTGGAGCAAACAGTTACCGCCGGCATCGTCAGCGCCAAGGGACGTGTCATTGGAGCAGGCGCTTATGATAATTTTATTCAGACCGATGCATCCATTAATCCGGGCAATAGCGGCGGACCATTATTTAACATGGCCGGAAAAGTTATCGGCATAAATACGGCAATTGTTGCCCAGGGGCAGGGCATCGGTTTTGCCATACCGGTGAACATGGCGAAAAGCATTTTGGCAGACCTGAAAACCAAAGGCAAAGTAACTCGAGGATGGTTAGGTATTTCCGTACAGGACATTTCTGAAGATATAGCGAAAAATCTGAATCACAAAAATAAAAACGGCGCTTTAGTATCCGACGTTTTTAAAGATGATCCGGCAGACAAAGCTGGGATTAAAGTAGGCGATATAATTGTAGAAATCAACGGTAAGTCCATTAAAGACACCCACGAATTACTCCTGACGATTGCCTCATTGCATGTTGGCGAAAAGGTATTAATTAAAGGATTGCGCGACGGCAAGGAAATATCGTTCCAGGTTGTTGTGACGGAGCGTAAAGACAAACCCGAAATAGCGTTAACAAAAAAATCAAAGGGATATTTTGGCATTGCTGCTCAGGAAATAACTAAAGAAATCGCACAACAGCTGGGAATTGCCCGCGATACCGGCGTAATAGTAACTGACGTGGAAGAGGGCAGTCCGGCGGATGATGTCGGCATTCAACCGCAGGATATAATTGTTCAAGTAAACAAAGTAAAAGTTGCATCCATGAAACAATATACCACGGAAATGAATAAAGCCGCCGAAAAGAAAGGCGTGATACTTTTAGTCAAGCGCGGCAAATCCAATTTCTTTGTCGGATTGCACATAGAATAGAAAGATTAATTTCTCTGGAGCACTAAAAAGGCAGGCTGTTGCAGCCTGCCTTTTTTATTTTCTTGCCGAGTTGGTCATAATTATAGACAAAATCGTCTGACAAATAGGCTTATTATCAAATTTCAGGGCCTTTTCGAAAAAATATCATTGATTATTTTCTTTTTGAGAACTTGATTTACACCGCTGTGCATTCTTACTAATTCTTTTAAATAGGCAAAACAGACATAGAAAGAATTTGTAGTAGAGGTATATTGAACTCTTAATATTTCTAGTATGTAAGGTAGATTAATTTTAAAGCATAGATGAGTGGAAAGAAGTCTTTTGTGAGTGTAAAAACACTTGCCAGTTAATGGATTTGTTGTTCGCTCTTTGAGAAACTATGACCACTTCTTATGCTCGTCATTTGAAAGCGTCGAAAAAATTTTTCCGGATACTTGAATTTTATTAAAACAATGTTTCATTTTTGTCTTGACATTTAAAACAATGTTTCATATTTTACTTTTAAGTAAAGTGGTCTCGCCTCTGGCTATGATATTTACATACTTTAAAAAAGGAGAGACAGGAAATGGAGATTATCAACTATTCGGAAGAGCACAAGATATTCAGAGATTCGTTAAGGAAGTTTCTTGATAAGGAAGTCGTACCCCACATCGACGAGTGGGAGGAGGCGGGCATCGTTCCGAGGAGCGTCTGGAAGAAGATGGGCGAGCAGGGTTTCCTCTGCACGAGCGTACCGGAAGAATACGGTGGACTGGCAGCGGATTTCCTCTATTCCGTCATCATCACCGAAGAGACGACGAAAAGTGGTTTCTCAGGTCTGACGGCGTCTCTGCACAGCGATATTGTTGTCCCCTATATCACCTCTTTCGCTTCCGAGGAACAGAAACATAAATATCTCCCCGGCTGCATCTCCGGCGACATCATCACCGCCGTGGCCATGACGGAACCCAACGCGGGGAGCGACTTGGCCGCCATGAAAACCACAGCCACCGAAGACGGCGATTATATCGTCTTAAACGGCCAGAAGACCTTCATCAGCAACGGCATCAACTGCGACCTCATCATTGTGGCCGCCAGAGACCCTTCTATTAACGATCCCCATTCCGCCGTAGATCTTTTCCTCGTCGATGCCACTACTCCCGGTTTCGAGAAAGGCAAGCAGATCAAAAAGATCGGCTGGCACAGCCAGGACACGGCGGAGATGTACTTTACCGACTGCCGGATTCCCAAGGAAAACAGGATGGGGGAGAAGGGAACGGGATTCTTGAAGCTCATGCAGAAACTTCAGCAGGAAAGACTCGTTTGCGCCATCGGCGCCGTGGCGGCGGCAGAGATGATGGTGGCAATGACGATCAAGTATTGCAAAGAGAGAACGGCCTTCGGGAAACCTCTCTCCAAATTCCAGCACACCCAGTTCGAGCTCGTCGAGATGTCAACCGAAGCAAAATTGGGACGAACCTTCCTGGATAAGCTCATTATGGACCATGTCGAGGGTAAAAACGTGGTTGTGGAAGTCTCCATGGCCAAGTTCTGGACGACCGACATGGCCTTCAAAGTCGCCGACCGCTGCCTCCAGCTCTACGGCGGCTATGGTTATTGTGACGAATATCCCATTTCTCGCGCCTGGCGGGATATCCGGGTCACCAGGATCTTCGCTGGAACTAACGAGATTATGAAGATGATTGCTGCCCGCTTCATGGGTCTCTAAAGGAGACTGTCGATGCCCGGACCCCTGAAGGGTTTAAAAATACTGGATTTTACGACGCTCCTGCCTGGACCTTACGCGACGATGATGCTGGCCGATATGGGCGCCGATGTGCTTCGTGTACTCTCCGGCTCTCGCCCAGATCTGGCTTCATTTATGCCGCCCTTCCTCCCCGGTAACGATTTATCCTGCAACATTGCCTATCTGGGAAGGGGAAAACGCTGTCTGACTCTCAACCTCAAGACAGCAAGTGCCGTTGAGATCGTCCACAAACTTATAAAGGAATACGATATCGTTATCGAGCAGTTCCGTCCCGGCGTTATGGCCAAGCTGGGTTTAGGTTATGAAGATCTGAAGGTTGTGAATCCTTCCCTGATCTACTGTTCACTCACCGGTTACGGACAGACGGGGCCATTCAAAAGCCGAGCCGGCC
Source organism: Syntrophaceae bacterium (assembly GCA_003141615.1). Taxonomy (GTDB): domain Bacteria; phylum Desulfobacterota; class Syntrophia; order Syntrophales; family Smithellaceae; genus Smithella. The sequence continues at coordinate 1,766 of PLMV01000204.1, read as the reverse complement.
ATGACATCAACTATCTGGCCCGTTCCGGGCTCATGAACTACTCGGGAATAAAAGAAAGGGGACCATCTCTCACTGGTATGCAGATTGCCGACGTGGCCTCCGGATCCAACAACTCCGTCATCGGTATTCTGGCGGCGGTGATCCACCGTAAGGATACTGGTAAGGGACAATATATAGATATCTCCATGACCGATGGCGTCATGGCTTTCAACGCCATGACGGCCGCGGCCTATCTGGCCGGAGCAGCGGAACCCCACAGAGAACAGGAATATTTAAACGGCGGCTCACTCTACGATTTCTATGAAACAAAAGACGGGCTGTACATAAGCTTCGGCGGCCTGGAACCGCAGTTTTCCGCTGCCTTCTGCCGGACGATCGGCAGGGAGGATCTGATCCCCCACGGCATCTTCCCGCCCGATCTGGAAAAGGTAAAAAAAGAGATCCGGGAAATCTTCCGGCAAAAGACGCGGGATCAGTGGACGGAAATCTTTTCGCAGGTGGACGCCTGTATGGAACCGGTCCTTTCGCTTGCGGAAGCTATCGCCGATGAAAATACCCGGGTGCGGGAAATGGTTGTGGAGTTCGACCTTCCTTCGGGAGAAAAATTGAAGCAGATCGCGAACCCCATCAAGTTTTCTGCCACAAAACAGGAATATCGCTCTCTCGGCTGCCCTGCCGGCACTCACACCCGTGAAGTTCTTCTCGAAAATGGTTATACGGAAGAACAGATCAGTGACTACGAAAAGGAAGGAGTTTTTAATTGATTTTTAATTCAATCCTTAATTAAAGGTTTTTATTATATTAAAAAAGGAGGGCAAAATGGCGGATAAATCAAAATTAGGAATGGAGTTTTCCCCCTACACCTTTGAAGTGGAAAAGGGAAAGATAGCCGAATTTGCTATGGCCATCTCTCAGAAAGAAGACAAGGATCAGGTAAATCCCCTCTATGTAAACCGGGAAGCGGCGCAAAAGGCAGGCTACAAAGACATCATCGCGCCGCCCACCTTCCAGACCTGTTTCCCTCTCTGGGCAGGCGGAGGACTCATGCCTGTCATTCAGGCCCTGGGCATCAACCTATTCAAGCTTCTCCATGGTGAGGAGGAATACGATTACCTGGGCGCCATCCATCCCGGCGACATTATGACGGGAAAATCTAAAGTCGTCGATATGTACGACAAGGAAAAGAAAGACAAACCCGGTAAATTTATGGAATTCACAGTTATTGAAACAGAAATCCGCAATCAACGGGGAGAGCTCGTCATCAAATCCCGCTCTACCTTAGTGGAAAGATAAGGAGGACGCCATGGCTAAAGAAATCTACTTCGAAGATATAAATATCGGCGACGCTATGCCCGCCTTTACGTCGGACCCTCTCACGAGAACTCACTTGGTCCGTTATGCAGGCGCCTCCGGAGACTTCAATCCCCTGCATCACGACGAGACCTTCGTGACCATGTTCGGTATGCCGCGGGTTATCGCCCACGGAATGCTGATCATGGGGATAACGAGCCGTGCCATTACGGAATGGATCGATAACAAATGCTTGAAAAATTTCAAGGTTCGCTTCTCCGGAATGACGGAACCGGCCGATCTGGTAGATATTGAAAATACGAAAGCCCGTGCTACAATTACCGTCACCGGCAATGTAGTGAAAAAGTTCGCGGAAGGTGGGGAGAACCGCATCCAGTGCGACATCCAGGCTGTCGATGCCTTGGGGGGTGTAAAGTTGACCGGCAGCTTCATCGCCGCTCTTCCTTCTAAATAAG
>PLMV01000157.1 GCA_003141615.1 Syntrophaceae bacterium | reverse complement strand
ACATTTATTTATGAGGCAACAGGGGATGGGCCACGAGATCATAATTATCACTTAAAAGCTGATTTTATTTTCAAATATTTGATATTGTGAATTATCAGCGCCGAATTGCTGAAACTGTGTTATCATTATAGACGAAGTTTATATCCCCTTTTAAATTTTCTTACTAGTTGCTATATTAATATTAAATATCATTTATGTTTAAATGGGTGTCCGGTATTCAAATATGAGAATCATTTATGTGGCCGATATTCACGGTGCCTTTGACCGTGTTAAAACTTTGTTGTCCGAAACAGTGGCGGATGTCTATATCATTGCGGGTGATCTCATTGATATCCCCTTCTACAACATGAGTACAGCCATCAATTACCATGAGCTTCAATCCTATTTTCACGGCTTGCGTGTTAGAATGCAAAAAGAAAGTATGGTCATCGAAGATTTTGTGGATGAATTGCTCGATACACCCAACACTTCTGAAGAGATTGAAGAAAGAGGTACAAAATATCAGCGGTACACAATTCGCGCTCGCCGGGTACTTCAACAAAAATACAAGGTTTTGGAGAATATCCTGGTAATGAAACAGAAGTCCCAGATATTTGCCTTGCCCGGCAATTATGACATGGATTTGAAATATACGTCGCTCCATGAACGCGACCTCCACCTGCACTGGCATGGCATGTACGACTTAAGGGTTGCCGGCTACGGCGGAGCCAACATCTGGACTCCGGGGATTCCTGAACGTTACGTAGTGCCTTATGGAGGAAGCGCGGATGTTGAAAGCGGCCGCAACGAAATGTATAATTTTTTCAAAGCCATAAGGCCCGATATAATTGTAAGCCATCAACCGGCGCACGGCATTCATGACCGGGTAACCCAATTCGGAACATCCGGCTCACCGGCTCTACGCCATTACTGCGATAACAATCCCGTCCTTCTGTGTCTGACAGGTCATGTTCATATGGATTGGGGTTTTCAGATCAGCGAGGGAACCATCTACTTAAATCCATCTAATTTCGGGGAGGTAACAACCCTGACCGGCGGTGTTGCGGAAGGCGGCTTCTTCTATACCATCGAGCTGGAAGGTAAGCATGTTTCCAAAATCATCTTCAAGAAGCTTGTTGAAGACCGCATCCATGACATTGCCGATTACTATTCCCAAAACGATGGACACTGGCACGAAACAATCGTCGATGCCGAGCGCTACAAAGCTCTCAAGCAGGGCGAGAACTTCGATTCAAAAACCGAGAAGTATTCTCACATTCCGGAGGTGCAACTCTACAATGATATTAAACAGTTTTACCGCATGTTCCAAACGGAAGAAACAGAAGAACGCCTGAACAAGCTCGAACAGATTGCCAATCTAATCGAAGAAGGAATTCACGATGATATAGCAATGGATGTCATGGGTTCCACAAATATGGGACTTTGCGAAAACACTTCCGATATCGATTTTGTGGTCTATATCCGGTGTGATCCAGATTTTGAAGGAGACATCAATTCCTGTAAGCAATATAAAAATGCCGAGAAGATCATAAAGAAGATTTTAAGCCCCCGATATGCTTTCCAGATTTTGGACACCATTGATCTCAATGTTGTGGAAAAAGCCATCAAGGAAAAAAATTATGAAGATGAAATGACGATGCGCTTTGTTGCTTATCGCGCCATCTGCCGGCCCATCAACTACCGCTTCATTGCTCCGCTGGAGGATCTGTTAAATCAGGACATGGAATTCAGGACAGAGATTGAGGGAAGCATTCGTTCCTATTTCCAGATATTCATCAATACGTCGCAACATACCCGTTCATTCAAAAAATATGAAAGCCGGATAAAAGACATCGGCATCAAGATCCCCGAAACTGTCCGGCTGAAGATCAAAGAGTACTTTGAACAGAATACTGATAGAAATGAATGCGCGGTGAAACCAGAAAAGATTAAGTAATATTCATGGCCATGGGAATATTCCGCTCGATAGTCATTATGTGTCCTGACCTATTCTTGACTTGACAGATAGTGTCCAATCAAGATGTGCCTTGACAATTGTTACACCTACAATTATTCAGTGACGGGTAGTTGTTGGAATTGAGGATTACTATTTGAAAGGTGCGACAGACATCGCTAATGAGTCAAGCAAAGAATAGACCTACTGCTTTCTTATTTGCTTGTTCTTAAGCCAAGTTCTCGCAGCATCAATATCCATAAACCATTTCCATGACAGACGGGCTCTGAGTGCTGTAGTCTCGCAATACGAACCAAAGACTGCATTCGCTGGAAGGTCTACAATGGCAATATTCACTTTCGGTCTATCGGGAGGGTAACTTCTGACAAGCTTATAGGCTTCTGCGTAATACCCAAAACGTCCATTAATGGCACGGGCATCCATTAACACATTCTTAACACCTTTTGCTTTTATGATAGCGGTTAATTTATTTGTCAGTTCTTCATAGTTACTCTCTGTTGCTTCACCTTTGAGGATAATTTCAAGAATTCCTTTCTTCACAGATGATGAGATTTGATATTCTGCTTTCTTTTCCATTTATGGGTTCCTTTGTACCGTCTAACAGTGAATATCCGAACTTCACTTTTTCTATAAGCAGTGTCCGACTATTCTATTTATTTTGCTTACCAGTAATTTTTGAAAAACACCTTTTTAGTTTAAAGCTTCAGCCTTAGGATTATCATTAATATCGATATCTGTCTCTTGCCCTTGAGATTTGTTGTTTCCCCCTGTAAGCATATCGAGCTTGGCGTTGATGCTTTCCAGGTTTTTCACAATTTCATTGATTTGGGATGCCCAACGGAATAGGGCAACATAGATGGCTATATTAATACTTAGAAACAAAAGGAAAGTAATTACCATGGCACTATCCATACAAACCTCCTTAAGTTCTATATATTTCTTATTAATTTATTAAACTATAAAGATTGCTGTCTTGTATGTCAATGAAATCTTGTGGCGTAAATAGTGTTTATTACGGATTGAAAGTTAGCATACATCACAAGGATAAGGGTTTGTTTCTTTCAGGAAGAAAGAAACAAAATTTCTAATCAGTTTGAATTTTATTTTTATTCAAGACTTAATATTCAGCTATCCAGAAACCTGACGCAAACCGACAACACTGGCGAAGCTTCCGCCCAGAAGCTTTTCCTTGACTTTTTTATCAGGGAACATCTTCTCAATCCTGCGCTTGATAAAGCCATAGTCGTATTGATGATCAGATCCATGGAACCCATAGGGGCCGTCCGTGCCGAAGAAAAGCCGGTCTGCACCTATAATATCCACAGCCTTTCGGGTTGCTTTCTCGCTCGTATAGCTCGTCTGCGAAAGATCCAAATAAACATTTTTGAGATTTTTGACCTTCTCCCATGTGTCCGCGTAATTGGGAAAACCTGCATGGGCCAGAATGAGCTTGAGGTTTGGCACCTTTTTCAGTAAGGCTTCGAAATTACCTTCTTCGCCGAATCCAACATGAATGAGTAGCGGTTTGCCGGTCTTGGCCAGCCTCTCGGCAACGGGCGCTAGTTCCACAGGCTTGAAGTGATGCCAGAATGGGTGTGCCTTGACGCCGATGAATCCACTCATATCCTTATATTTTTCAAACTCCGTCACCTGGTCTTTCTTTCCTCTGGGATTCACGAATATCCAGCCAAGAAACTTATCCGGATGCTTCCTGACAGTGTTGAAAACCTTCTCATTATCTGGGTCAGACTCAATGGCGTAGGGCTTTCCCAGAATCTTAACTTCGCCACGGTCAGTAAAATTTGAGATTAACGCCCTTCCCAGTCCCCTAGAAAGGGAATGTTCTAATATAAACTGCAATAGATTAATGAGGAACACTGGAGGCTCTTTGAAGGGTTCTATCATGCTGCCCATGAGTGCTACCTTGTCAATTCCGGATTTTTGCATCTCGCTTATAAGACGATCTACCGAAAATACCCTCTCTTCCAAGTGATAATGGCAATCAATAACCATAATCTTCTCCTCTCAAAATATTTTATTTTGATATCCGATAGGAACTTTCTTATCTATGGAATAAACTATAAGGATGTTGGTCTTATATGTCAATGAAATATAGAACGCAAAACGTAGGATGAGGTGTTAATGTTTGTCGGGCGTAAATTATGTTTATTACGGATTGGAATCTTGCATATTGTTGAGTTTGACGATTTGTGGATTACAGGAAGTTATCGATTATCTTGACACGCACTGTCAGGTCAAGTTCTGTTTAGGGCACATTATGTGATATCACGCATCGGGCAACCGGATTCATAGAGATCGCGCCTGGTTGCTTTTCGCATAATATTCTCACTGATTCGTGAAACTCCAATTTTTCCAGTGAAGTGTAGGAAAATTGGTAGGTTAATAAGACCCAAGCTTCAGAAACAGAGTGCACTGAGGCTTGCAGGTCGAATTATACCTTTGATTATACTTGACATGTTTTGTGTTTTTGTTAAAGAAGGGAACGCGAAAGATGATTTCACTATCATTGTTGCAAAAAAACAGGAGGATATACATATGGCTTATAATAACATTACCGTTTTAACGAAAGATTTCGTAACCACAATCACGCTTAACCGTCCGCCGATGAACACTGTAAACCTTGGCATACGCGAAGAGTTAAACCAGGCTATCACTGAGATAGAGCAAAGCAAAGATACCAGAGTTGTCATAATTACCGGCGCGGGAGAAAAAGGTTTCTGCGCGGGTATGGACATATCTGATGTCGCGAACATCGACAAGGGGCCCAACGGGATTGATGTTTTAAACCGGATCGAACGTTCCACTAAGCCGTTCATTGCCGCTATAAACGGACACGCTCTGGGCGGCGGATGTGAAATCGCGCTGGCCTGTCATCTTCGTTTCATGACAGACAATCCCAAGGCACTAATCGGATGCCCGGAAGTTAATCTCGGCATTATCCCGGGATGGGGCGGTGTGCAGCGTATGCCAAAAATATTGGGCAAATCCAAAGCTTTGGACATGATTATTTTCAGTAAAAGAGTTTCCGCTCAGGAAGCGCTGGCCATTGGTCTGGTGGACAAGGTTTTCCCGGCCGCCGATTTAATGAAAGAAGCAACGGATTACGCAATCGCGATTTCCAAGAGACCGCCTCTTGCTGTGAGCGCGGTTCTACAGGGAATAGCTATTGGTCTGGAAAAAGGCCTTGATGAAGGTCTCAGCTCCGACAAAAAGTGGATAGAGAAATTGGCGAAAAGCAGCGACGCGGTAGAAGGAATGACAGCTTTCTTTGAAAAACGTGAACCGACATTCAAGGGAGAATAAAGCCAGCCGACTGTTTGAACAAATTGTGTTACTTTAAACTTCCGTTCCCTTTTTTTTGAGGGAACGGAAGTTTTTTATTTTTTCCACTTTTTTATACCAAGTTGCATTCAAAAGATAACGAGGCGACGAGGCGTATTATACACACGTGACCTCGTGTGACCTTCAGGTTATCAGGTTATACGTTGAGGAAGCCGACGACGATGCCAACAAAGTTAGCTGAAGAAGGCGACTTGGTATCAGACCATAAACATTGACAGCGCCTCAGCAACGCAAGCTGGCTTATCCTGTCCTTCAATCTCTATTGTGTGGGTGGTGGTTACAAGAAGTTGTCCGGGTTCTTTTTTAGAAACAATCAAGCCGTAAAATATAAAAGTTAAAAGGTTTTAATACTCAATGCCCGCTCGATCTTTTATGCCGGCGGCATAGTGATGTTTTATTTCTTTAATTTCGCTGACGGTATCGGCAAGTTCAATTATTTCCGGTGGTGCATAACGTCCGGTTAAGATGAGGTCAAGTCCTGCGGGTTTGTTTTTAATCAGTTCGATGACCTTTGGTAGAGCTACAAGTTTAAAATCCAGCGCCACGTTGATTTCATCGAGAATGACCATGTCATATTTCCCGCTGTTAATTGCTTTTTGGGCCGCATCCAATCCTTTTTGCGCCAACTCAATATCAATGGCCGCGGGATTATCGCGCATGACAAAACTATCCAGACCGGACATGCGAATGGTTAAATGGGAAAGATATTTTTCCGCGGCAATAAATTCGCCGTATTTTCTTCCCTTCATAAATTGCACAACAAAAACTTTGTAGCCTTGACCGATGGCGCGCAGAGCCTGGCCAAAAGCGGCGGTCGTTTTTCCTTTGCCGTTGCCCGTAATTACTATCACCAAACCCTTGGCTGTCTTTATGGTAGGCTTTTTCACGACTGGAGATTTCTTTTTCTTGATCGTTTTGGAAACAGGTGTTTTTTTGCTTTTTGCGGTCTTCATTTTTTATCCTGCTTTTTAAAAAACCGTTGAGTAATTTCTTCCGCCACGGAATAAGGATCGGCTTTTCCGCTTTTTATCTTTTCGGCAAAATGCTCCAGTTCACCGCTGGCGGTGAGCGATTCAAAAACCGGCTCCAGAAGGCAGGAGCTCAGAGCGTCTTTTATTTCCGCCATCGCTTTGCGGTGCATCCTCTCTGTGAGTTTGCCGCTTTGCTGTAGATAAACATGATGCTCCTCTATTTTTTGCGTAAGCTTCGCGGTATCTTTGACAAAAGTATCCGGCTTAAAAGCATCGCCAACCATCACAATAGGCGGCTTCCAGCCATCGGCGGTTTTAGACGATAAATTGAGCATCGAGGTCAATTCCGTTTGTAATTGCTTGGCACCGGCGCGATTGGCTTTGTTGATGACGAAAATATCGGCTATTTCCATTAATCCGGCCTTCATCGTCTGAATTTCATCACCCATTCCGGGAACAAGAACGACCACAACGCTGTGCGCGTGATTGATAATGTCAATTTCCTGCTGGCCGATACCTACGGTTTCGACAATGATAATGTCTTTGCCCATTGCTTCCATAACATGAATGGCATCGCCTACAGCCTGGGAAAGTCCTCCCAATGCGCCACGTGTGGCCAGCGACCGGACAAAAACTCCGGGATCTTCGGCATGTCGTTGCATGCGGATTCTATCACCCAAAATCGCGCCGCCGGTAAAAGGGCTGGTCGGATCAACGGCCAGCACACCGATAGTTTTATTTTGTTTTCGCAGCTCGGTGATCAGCGCATCAGTCAAAGTGCTTTTCCCCGCTCCCGGCGCGCCGGTTATTCCAATAATGAATGATTTGCCGGTGTGGGCGTAAAGTTTTTTTATTTTAGCTTTGGCTTCGGGAATTTTATCTTCAATATCCCTGATGAGACGGGAAGCCGAGCGGACATCGCCTGAGCAAATTTTCTTTATAGTAGAATCCATAATTGTTTGCCGTTTAAAAGGAGCTTCTATACCATCTCTAAATCAAAGCGCTATTTTTGTTGGCGTCGTTG
>PLMV01000188.1 GCA_003141615.1 Syntrophaceae bacterium | reverse complement strand
TGAAATTTGAGTCTCATTAAAACTTGGGACTCACTATTTTTTCTCCAATAAAACGACGGCGGTTGCATATTTTTTCGTATGTGTCAAACTCAAATGAATTTTTGTAATCTTCCTTTTTTCAATTTGAACTTTGGCTCCACCGCATAGCGCAAGAACAGGTTTTCCATTTTTATCGTGAATAACTTCAATATCGCTTAATTTAACACCCATGCCTAAACCAATACCTAATGCTTTTAAGAAAGATTCTTTGGCCGCAAATCTGGCTCCATAATGGATTGATGATTGGATATGCTTTCCACAGTATTTTATTTCTCCAGCGGAAAAGACTCTATTTAAAAATTTGATGCCCCATTTTTCAATGATCTTTTCTAAACGGCCATTTTCGACCAGGTCTATTCCAATACCGCAAATCATTATTTCGCCTAGTATGTGTGGACAATAGCATCAGTAACTGCGGCAACTTTTTTCATTGCCGCAACATCATGCACCCGGACAATATGGCATCCATTCATTATTGCCGCGGCGACAGTTGCCGCCGTACCTTCAATTCTTTCGTCAGGTTCGCCTCCGGTAACTTTGCCAATAAAAGATTTCCGGGATGTTCCGATCATTACCGGCATTCCCAACTCTTTTAACTGGGAAAGATTTTTAATAATTTTATAATTGTCTTCCGGAGTTTTTCCAAAACCGATTCCGGGATCTATAACCAGACAATNNTTTTGCATGTTTCGGGGATTTCCCCGCATGTGCATAAGAATCACGGCAGCGCCCGTATCCTTGATAGTTTTGGCCATTTTTTTATCTCCATGAAGAGCACTTATATCATTTACTATTTCGGCGCCGCCAACAATCGCCTGCTTGGCAACTTTTGCTTTTGTCGTATCAATGGATACCGGTATTTTTACTTGTTTTACCAAGCTTTCAATTACCGGCAGGACTCGCCTCAATTCAACGCTTGCCTCGACAGATACAGCTCCGGGACGAGTTGATTCTCCGCCAATATCGATAATATCTGCTCCTTCTGCTGCCATCTGTAATCCATGTTCAACGGCTTTCTGCTGAGAGTAAAAAAGGCCTCCATCAGAAAACGAATCGGGTGTAACATTTAAAATCCCCATGATCAGGGTTTTTTTGCCTAAATGAATTTCGCGTCGAGATGTTTTTAAGACATATTCGTTTTGACTGATGTTTCTTAATATTTCCAATATACTGCCGGCGATTAAATTCAAGCCAAAGGGCTGTTTTTCAATTTTTTTCACCAATGCCGATATTTGCTTTAGTGTACCCATTATTAAAATATCGCTTGCAGGAGAGCTGCAGGAAACACTTCCCCGGGCAACAGCGGCATCTCCGCCGACTGATAACATCTCCTGTTTGATAATATTTGCTATTTTACATGGTTGATCTTCCAGTAAAATGTTGACGTTTATTGTTTTTGAAGCCATAGCGTCAATGCCATAAGAATCAACGCCAATTTTTTTTAATATCGCCGCAGCTTCTTCTAAATTTTTTATTTTAATTACATTCACAAGACTACGCCAACATCAAATTTAATTTTATTCACTTCAGACAAGTCACAGAAGACACTTTAAGATATTTTTTTTGAATCGGCCGGATGCGCATCAGGCAAAGCACTGCCAATCAGGACATCTACTTCTGCTCCGTTTAAAACTTCTTTTTCCAAAAGTTCCCCTGCTATCTTGTGCAGTATTTCAATATGGTCGGTGAGAATCTTTTTTGCCGTCTCGTAGTTTCGCTTAACAATAGATACAACTTCCAGATCAATATTTTTTGCCGTTTCTTCGCTGTAATCCTTATGAGTGGCAAATTCCCGCCCCAAAAAGATTTGCTCTTCTTTTTTCCCATAACTCAACGGCCCCATTTTATCGCTCATGCCCCATTCGCAGACCATCTTTCTGGCTAGATTTGTCGCCCGTTCAATGTCATTGCCGGCGCCGGTAGTAAAATCATGCAANNCGGGGATAGGTATGTTTTTCATCTATCGGCAACTGCTGGGTTAGACCCAAAGCCCTGCCCCGGGGAATTATTGTAACCTTGTGAATCGGATCTGTTCCCGGTATCATCCGTGCCACCAGAACATGGCCTGTTTCATGATAAGAGGTATTGCGTTTCTCTTCATCGCTGATAACCATACTCTTTCTTTCGGTACCCATTAATACTTTATCTTTGGCAAACTCAAAATCACTCATATTGACTTTGTCTTTATTATCACGGGCGGCATTGAGCACTGCTTCATTAATAAGATTTTCAATATCGGCTCCGGAAGTTCCGGGCGTCCCACGGGCCAAAACCGCAAAATCAACATCTTCCGCAATCGGTGCTTTGCGGGCATGAACTTCAAATATTTTTTCTCTGCCCTTTACGTCAGGCAGAGGCACGATAACCTGCCTGTCAAACCGGCCCGGACGCAACAATGCCGGGTCAAGCACATCGGGACGGTTAGTGGCGGAAATGAGAATCACGCCCTCATTAGATTCAAATCCATCCATCTCTACGAGCAGTTGATTAAGAGTCTGCTCTCTTTCATCGTGTCCTCCCCCGAGACCTGCGCCGCGATGACGGCCAACCGCATCAATTTCATCAATAAAAATTATACAGGGAGCGTTCTTTTTGGCTTGACTGAATAAATCGCGGACGCGTGAAGCTCCGACACCAACAAACATTTCCACGAAATCAGAACCGCTGATAGTCAAAAAAGGCACTTCAGCTTCACCGGCAATTGCCCGCGCTAAAAGTGTTTTACCGGTTCCGGGCGGGCCGATAAGCAATAATCCCTTGGGAATTCTTCCGCCCAGCCTTGTATATTTCTTGGGATCCTTTAAAAAATCGATAACTTCTTCCAACTCGGCTTTGGCTTCATCAATACCGGCAACATCGGCAAAAGTAACTTTCTTGGATTTATCGGTAATCAAACGCGCCTTGCTTTTACCAAAGGCCATTGCCTTGCCGCCACCGGCTTGCATCTGGCGCATAAAGAATATCCAGACACCGACAAGAAGAATCATCGGCAACCAGGAAACCAAAAGGGTCATATACCAGGAATCTTCCGTTGGTTTGGCAGTAATTTTGACGCCCTTTTCTCTAAATTGCGTGACCAGTTTATCATCCTTTGGCGCATACGTTTTAAAAGCATTGCCATTGACCAGCTTTCCTGTGATACCATCACCTTGAATAGTTACTTCACTGATCTCGCCCTTATCAAGAAAGGCGATCATCTCACTATAATTTATGTCTTTTGTACCTGTTTTAGGCTGGTTAAAGAGCTGCCAGACAAGCAAAAAAACGAGCAGTACAGTAAGTACAAGAGCGATATTTTTTTGAAACTGATTCAATATTTTTCTCCTTAAGATCAATTATACATCATAATATACCATTTCGATTTCAAAGGATAACGCGGCGGCAAGGAGGAGGCTCCGCAGGCGTATAACCTAAAGGTCACGCGTCACTAATACGTTGAGGAAGCCGACGACGCTGCCAACAAAGTTAGCCGAAGAAAGCGAACTGGTATAATCTTTATAATAATATCTAATATAACTCAAATAATTTCTGATACCTTCATAAAAAGATTAGTTTGTGTAAATTTGCGACTATTTACGAGTCCATGATCTCCAACTTTAGAACATTTTTTGTTTCCGCGGTTATCTTAACCCGGTCATTCAAATTCATATTCTCTATCCATATTACCGAGATATTATCAACGAGCAGCATGATTTCATCGCGCTTTGATCGCGGTATTTTATGGTCAATAAATAAGCTTTTTATTTTTTGCCGGCCTTGCATACCCAAGGGCTGAAACCAGTCTCCATCTCTTCTATTGCGTATTATTACAGGCTGCAGAATTTTATCTAAATCTAAATAAACAGCATTTTTACCGCTGAAATCAACACTTTCCTTTGTCGCAAGTTCTGAGCGGACAGCAAATTTTCTTTCTTTAATATAAAGAAAGCCGGGAATATTCATAGTATATTCATATTCTATTTTTTTTGAGCCGACTTTTTTCGCTTCAAGAATCAAATCGTCATATTCGCGTCTGACCTCAATCCCCAGAGAAAGGTCTACCTTTTTACCCGTTTCGCACTTTTGCGCCAAATTATCCAGCGATTTTATATGTATAAATGAAAATCCATTTTTTGCTGGATTTAGACTTTCTAAAAGGGTTTTAAATAATCTCCACCGGATAGCCGGATGTAGTTTGTTTATGTCCGCTATTTTTAACAAAATCCGATCTTGCTGCCTTTCTATGACCGATGATTTCAAAGCGTGAGCGACATGCTGCCGGATGAATTCATCTTCCGGACGCAATATTTCCGCCATTTGCGCCAGATTTTCTTCAATTTTTGGATTAAACTTTTTCTTTAAATACGGAATCAATTCAGATCTGATCTGATTGCGCAGATAAATCTTATTTTTGTTGGAACTATCCTGACGATATGGAATCCCGGCTTCATTCAAGAAGGAAATTATTTCCCGCCGGGATATTTCAATCAGTGGACGGATAAATTTGCCATCCCGCATTGGTAAAAAACCTTTAAGTCCTTCCAAGCCGCTCCCGCGTAAAATATTGAGCAAAACAGTCTCTGCCTGATCCTGCAAATTGTGTCCTAAGGCGATTTTTTGTGCCTGATAATCTTCGGCAACTTTATTTAAAAAGTTATATCGTTGCCGCCGGTAAAAATCTTCCGGTGAAAGGCCTTTCTTCCCATTTATCTGATCCATTTTCCCAGAGACGAAAGACAATCCCATTTTCTCCGATAACTCGCGGGAATATTTTTCGTCTTCGTCTGATTCCGCTCCCCGCAATCCATGGTTGAAATGAGCCACAACCAAACTCAAATCCAGTTTCTGCGCTATTGGGGCAAGAACTGCCAAAAGCGCCGTGGAATCAGGACCGCCGGATAAAGCCACAACCATACGCTCTCCCTTTTCCAGCAGATTATATTTTTCTATGGTTTGATTAACTTTTTTTATCATATCTAATCCCGCGTCCCTGCCAACTACGTTGGCGGGATTGTTCCTCTTGCGCTTCGATCTTCACTCCATTCGCTCTCAGCGAGAGTCACGATCGCTTCGCTCCTGGGATATCCCTATGTGCTTTGCACACGGGATAGTTCGTCCAACAAATTTCAGCTTGTGACCTTCAGGTTATGCGCTGTGCTTCTGAAACTTGGGACTCACTAATTCGACTTATAAATTTTAGTTCACTCCGTTCCTAAAATTTTAGTCTCATTAATAAAACAAAGAATTAATTTCCAGAAGATCATCACAATAATAATCGGCATTAAGACTTAGCAAATCCTGCCTGTTACCTAGTCCATTTAAATAAGAGCAGCTCAATATTCCGGAATTTTTGGCTACGGCAATATCGTTGATGCCATCGCCGATGATGAGAGTATTTTCTTTCGCTACTCCGTATTTATTTAACAAATAGTCTATTATGCGGCGATCCGGTTTTTGGAATGGTGTGGAATCGGCGCCAATTATTTCCACAAAGTATTTTGCTATATTTAATCCTTGCGCTATGGCCAAAGTGAAATTATAGCGCTTGTTCGTCAGAATAATTTTTGTTTTATTTCCGAAATTATTTAAGACTTCTTCTGCTTGCGGACAGAGTCCGGTATTATCCAAAAGATGTTTACCATAGTAATCAGTAAAAATTACCATTGCTTCTTCGTGGTATTTGATATGATCTTGCCCCAACGCTCTTTCAATCAACTTGCTTACACCATCTCCAACAAAGCTAAGAATTTCTTTTTCCCGCTTTTTCTCCAACTTTAGTGCGTTCAAAATATAATTTATACTCTGGATCAAATCAGCACCTGTGGAAACAAGCGTACCATCGAAATCAAATATCATTAAATCTACTTTTTTCATCAGTTCACCTTTGATCAATATAACGAAGTGCCGCAACAAACACAAGTTTGTTTATTTGTGAAACTCCAATTTAATGAAACTCAGATATTACAAGCGTAGTGCAGTAATATCTGTAAGTTGNNAGTTGAATTATCCCACGTGCAAAGCTAAGTGGGACTACTTAATGAGACCCATGCTTCAGAAACAGAGTGCCCTGAAGCATGCTGGTCGAATTATCCCGCACAGCGGAGGGTGTCGTAGATACCCGTGGTTAAAAAGTGTTTGACTAAGTTTTTGTTCAATGCTAGACATAAGACAGCCGCTTGGATCCCTTTTATTGACTGAGACGGTATTTATTTTCAACTAAACTGTCGAATAAAGGTCTTCCTTATTGCGGGAAGGCCTTTTTTTGTGAGACTCGCTGAAAACGAACGTAGTGAAGTTTGAAGCGTTAGTTGAATCAATGAGACTCAAATTTCTAAAACGAAGTGCATAGAAATTTGTTAGTCGAATTGATCCCGCCGCAGGCAGGGATAAGCGAAGATACCCGTGGTTTTAAATATGAAGAAACGACCCTTGAATAATTTTGCCATAATTGGCGCAGGCATGGTGGGAACGGCCATTGGTTTTTTGTTGAAAAAAGCCGGCTATAAAGTCATCGCTATTGCCGACAAATCTCCCGCCGCGCTGAAAAGAGCTCTACCCTATACCGGAGGAAAAGCTTTCCGTAATCCCCGAGAAGCGGTGCAGGAAGCTGATTGTATTTTAATTACTACCCCCGATGATGCCATTTCTTCTGCCTGCCAGAAGATCGCTCTTTGTCCGGCAATAAAAGGCAAATTCGTTTTCCATATGAGTGGAACAGGTGGACTTGATCTTCTGGAGTCGGCAAAAAAAGCAGGGGCAGCTGTTGCCAGTATCCATCCCTTGCAAAGTTTTTCTTCAATTGATCAGGCCATCCAAAATATCCCCGGAAGCTATTTTGGAATTACGGCGGACAAGAAAGCTCAAAAGCCTGCAAAAAATATTATCCACGATTTAGGAGGAATTCCTCTTTTTATTTCTTCTGACCAAAAACCGCTTTACCACGCTGCTGCTTGCTTTGCTTCTAATTACTTGGTTTCTTTAATGAACGTTGTAGAATCTATTTGCCAGGCTATCGGCCTGAATGAAAAAGACGCAAAAACAGCTTACCTGCCTTTAGTTTACGGCAGCCTCAAAAATATCGAAAAATCCGGTTCGATTCTTTCCCTCACCGGTCCTATTGCCCGCGGTGATTTTGGCACGATTAAAAAACACATCACGTCAATTAATGAAAAGCTGCCGCAATATTCTTCTTTGTACTCATCTCTGGGATTAATAACAGTTAAAGTTGCGCAACAAAAAGGAACGCTGAATGCCCGGCAGGCAAAAACAATGAATGCTATTTTAAAAGGAGCAATAAATCATGAGCAATCAAAATAAAAGCAGCCGTAAAACCACATTAGACATAAAAAAGATGAAGGTTTTGGGGGAGAAAATTACTATGCTTACAGCTTATGATTATGCAATTTCTTCCATACTTGATGAATGCAATATTGACATAATCCTGGTCGGCGATTCATTGGGAATGGTTGTTTTAGGTTACGACACTACTTTACCCGTCACTATGGAAGATATGCTGCACCACACTAAAGCAGTTTCTCGTGCCGCTCAGAATGCTTTAATTGTTGCTGACATGCCTTTTTTGTCTTATCAGATATCCCCGGCAGCCGCTTTAGCCAACGCCGGTCGTTTTTTGCAGGAAGCAAACGCTCAAGCAGTTAAACTTGAGGGCGGCAGAGAATATGCCGAAACCGTGCAAAAAATCATTTCGGCAGGAATTCCGGTTATGGCCCATCTGGGTTTAACTCCTCAGTCCATTCATCAAATCGGCGGGTATAAAGTACAAGGGAAAAAAGAAGATTCCGCCCGTAAAATTATTGAAGACGCTAAAATTTTAGAAGAAGCGGGTGCTTTTTCTCTCGTCTTGGAATGTATTCCGGAAGGACTTGCTTCCGAAATAACTCATTCTCTCTCTATTCCAACTATTGGTATTGGCGCCGGCGTTAATTGCGATGGCCAGGTTCTTGTAATTAATGATATGCTGGGAATATATGAAAGATTTACGCCTAAACACGTAAAAAAATACGCCAACTTAAATTTGGAAATTAAAAAAGCGGTTAAAACATATATCGCGGAAGTGAAAACTGGCAACTTCCCCGATAGTGAGCATAGTTTCAAATAATCGGCAGAAAAGATTCAACTCTATTATAAAGTTAAATTATCACTCTTTTAAGAAAATACGTTTAACCTAATTTTATTTAATAAATTATTATTTTCGCTTTTTGTTGTAAATTTTTCAAAACAGCATCAAAGGCTTCTGATTTCTTTTTTTGGTCTAAATAAGCGGAAATTTTGTCTTTAACTGCTTCCAAAGCTATTTTCTTCGCGGGTTTACGATCCAGCACTTGAATAATATGATAACCATATTCCGTAGTAATTACCGGACCAATAACATCCTTTTGCTGCGAAAAGGCGGCGTCTTCAAAAGGTTTAACAGTTTGTCCCCTTCTTATAAAATTCAAATCGCCGCCAGCTTCTTTACTGGGACAATCGGAATTCTTGCGGGCCAGTTCGGCAAAGTTACCGCCATTCAATAATTGCTTGCGCAAATTTTCTATTTTTTCTTTCTTCTGCGCCTTGACCTTGTCATCGTCATCTTTTTTAGTAGCCACAAGAATGTGACGGACGTGTACACTTTCCGGTTCAACAAACAGTTTGTCGCGATTATCGTTGTAAAATTTGGCTATTTCCTTTTGCGAAGGTTTTGCCTTATTTCCAATTTCCATATTTCTAAATTTTTCTATCTTCACTGCAAAGGTAATCTCTTCTTTAGATATTCCCTTTTCTTTGAAGAATTCATCTATTTTCTTACCCGGCGGAAGACTTGCTTGTACTTTATCTCTTGCCAGTTTTATTTCCTGGTCACTTGCTTCAATTTTTCTTTTCTCGATTTCATTGGCTAAAAGAGTTCGTATTACAAATGTATTTACCAACTGTTTCTTAATATTTTCTCTGAAGTCTTTTTGCTTATCAGCCGGTATTTTATCCTTGAGTTTTTTTATCATTTCATTGATTTTTTTTTCCAACTCTGATTTTTTCAAAATTTTCCCATCAACGCTGACGGCGATATCACCTGACGGGGCTTGATCACCCGCAACAATCGGAACGGTGTTGGAAGCAGTAGATCCGGAAACTGCCGGCTGGATCTGGTTCGTGCCGACTGCCGGGACCGGAGATTTTTTCTTGTTTTTATCATTATCGCCGCAACCTGACACCAGAACAAAAGTAAATAAAACAAAAATAGCTATCCAGCTTCTATTGATTATGTTTTTCATAAATCTCCTCCCGAAAATATTTGGCAGTACTCTTTTAGATTCGTCATCTATATGTAAAATACACATATCCGTCAAGAAAATTATAATGATTTAGTGGAGCCACCTCTGGCAGGAGCCGGAGGCTCCCTATAATAATGAGTCCCAAGTTTCAGAAGCGCAGCACACTGAAATTTGTTGGACGAATTATCCCAGGAGCGAAGCGACGCGGGATAATGAAACTCGCTGAAAACAAACGAAGCGAAGTTTGAATAGGTAGTCGAATTATCCCGTGAAGCAGAGGATAACGCGCCCTCCCGCGAGTTACACCGCATCCCTCCCCCGGCTGGGGCCGGGGGATTCCAAGTCGCGGGATTAACTTTAATATATTTGTCGTCATGTCACCGTGCGTAAATATTGCAGAATCTTTATTTGCTCTTCCAGTTGAGGAATTTTTGTCTCTGCGTTTAGTTTTAATCCAGGCATTTCTAACATAGAGAAAATCCGTTCCAGAGCTTCGAACATGTTAATTTGAGGATAAACCTCTTTGGTAAAATAATTAATCAATTTTAAAGTTTTAAATCCATCAAACCAATCATTAAACTGACGGGTAAGCGTTTTTTCGTCTCTTGCATTGCGGCGTATTTTTAACCAAACTGCGGTAAAGTCACAATCTTTCAAGAAAGACTTTAACCTTGGATGGATTTGCTCTGTTTTTATTAAAATTTCATCATCGCCGCAGATAAATTGGTTTTTCATAAGTTGCAGCCAATCGGCCAATATTACAAATATTTGTGGATCGTATAAAAGATATTCTTCTTTCTGATCGCCGGAAAGAAATCTTTGTATCCTTTTGCCCGTTCCAAAAGGAACACGCGCGGAAGGACGCGCCGACGGATAAACGCATGTTTCTTTGATATAACCAATTTTACTCATTTTGGCGAGTTTGCTTAAGAAATAAAAATCTTCTCCCGCTTCGCGCTTATTCATTCCTCTTACCTCCAGATAAGCTTCGGTTGATGCTACAATCGTTGAGCCTATGGAATGGAATGCCCAGGGAGATTTTGCATATTTTAGTCCTAACACCCAGTAGCGTAAAAAAATTTCATAGCAGCAAATTGCAGCCTGTTCTTCATAATTCAATGGCATTTGGTGTTCATAAGCTACAATTGCCGTTTTGACTTTTTGTGTAAAATATTTTTTTATTGCCGATAAATAATTATTTTGTACTAAAGTATCGGCATCGAGACTTAAAATCAGATTGCGTGGAGCAGAACTTTCTTTCAGCAAGCGCAACGCCGTATCCATGCCAATTTTTCGCGCCATCCCCACGCCACCTAAATTTTGCGGTATTTCATTCCCTCTTGACGAGACATCAATGTAGCCCAGTTTTAATTTCGCATCGGACAAAGTAAGCAAAAGAGGGTATATTTCCTGATCGGTATTGAACTTTCTTAAAGGCTTTTTTTTCACCAGAGCTTCCAGATATTTAATTGTTTGCAGATTGTTTTTTATCGCCGCGGGAGGTGAATTACCTTTGTTATTAATAACGCACAATATAAAAGAATAGTCCAAAGACGAAGGTGGATTTTGCGCAATAGATGCCAAAGTGGAAAAAAGCATTTTTCTTTCGGCGTAAGCCGGTATTACAACAACCTGAGAAATATTTTCGGTATCATTCGCAACTAAATTCCACCGTTCATCGGTTGAATAATGCTGCAGATAAGTATCAATTAAAGAATTTTTTTTCATTGCAAAAATTTCATTACGCTTTCTTTCAATAAAGAATAGTCGTTACTTTGAAGCCAGTTAATCACTATCCCCTTTTTCTCCATCCGCCGAAACCACGTTTCCTGTCTTTTGGCAAATTGGTGGATGGCGGTGTTTAATCTGTTTTTCATTTCGTCAAATGTAATTTTTCTTTGCAGATATTGAGAAATAAAACGATACTCCAGTCCAAAGCTCTCCAATTTTGTCCAGGCCAATCCTGCGGTATGCAGTTTCATTACTTCTTCGATCATCCCCTGCTCCAGCCTTTCTTTCAACCGCGCCGTAATACGCTGCCGCAGCATTGATCTTTCCCATCTGATGCCGAAAACCACAGCATCAATATCCGGTTTTTCTCCTTGATCTTGATCCTTTATGCTTCGTGCCCGTTCAATTTCTATCGCCCGGATTAATCTTTCGGAGTCTTCAAGATCGGTCCTGTTATGCAAATGCGGTTTTAACGCCAAGAGCATTTTTTGCAGTTCATCTTTTGATTTCCGGTTTAATTCTTTCCGCAATTCCTGATCCATTGGGGCGTGAGGCATATTATACTCTGTCAGCACTGATTCCAGATAAAGACCGGT
The DNA here is from genome assembly GCA_003141615.1 of Syntrophaceae bacterium. GTDB lineage: Bacteria > Desulfobacterota > Syntrophia > Syntrophales > Smithellaceae > Smithella. Next base: position 3,161 of record PLMV01000188.1, on the reverse strand, counting down.
TCCTCCGACAAGAACAGGTAAAATTTCCTTTTCCAGAAGCTCACTGAATATTTTGTAAAATCTGTCTTGGAATTCAAATAAGTTAAATTCGCTCTCCGGAGCCACTATATCTATCAAGTGATAAGGAATCCGCCGGCCATTAATAATATACTGGTTTAAATCTTTGCCGGTGCCGATATCCATGTTTTTATAAACCTGGCGGGAGTCGGCGGAAATTATTTCACCACGCAAATCGTAGGCAAGCTTCGCTGCCAGATGCGTTTTACCCGATGCTGTCGGACCCAGAATCACAATTAAATTTTTTGCCATATTTTTAAATTATCTGCCTTCGCATGTAAGCAATCAAATCCCTACTAAACTATCTTATGAAAAAATAAAAGACTGGATTCATGAAAAGAAGCAATCTTTACCTTACCGGTAATTACCACCTGCAGGCTTCTCAATTTACAAAGTTCACTGCGTTTCGCGTTTTTAAAATTTGGGTCTCATTATTCTCAGCCTACGGCGAGATTAATTCAACTGGCAAATATTACTGCACTGCGTTTGTAATATTTGAGTTTCCTTATCCCACGTCGCTTCGCTCCTGGGATAGTTCGTCCAACAAATTTCAGTGCGCTGCGCTTCTGAAACTTGGGACTCACTAAAAAAAATGCCCCGCATAACGAGGCATTTTTGTTCAATAGTTTGAGTTAACTTTAATTAATGGAAATTATTACAGTGGCTGAACATTTGTTGCGCTGGGACCTTTGTTACCCTGTTCNNTTCTGACCCTCATAAAGAGTCTTAAATCCTGTTCCGGCAATAGCACTATAATGAACAAAAACATCTCCACCTTCATCATTTTCAATAAAGCCAAACCCCTTCTTCTCGTTGAACCATTTTACTTTTCCTTCTGCCAAAGCTAAAACCCTCCTTTAAAATATTTGTTCCTCATCAGACATAAGCCCGTAAGAAACTAAAAAAACCGCATGAATTCTGTTTTTCAACTGAAGAATTCTTTGCGGTTAATTTATTTTTTGATAATACTTAACTTTTGTAAAACTTAACACTAACCATTTCCTGACAAATACCGCGTTTCATCTTCCCTAGAAAATTTATAATAAAATTGCGGCTTTTTTTACGTTGCTTAAAAATTATCACTATTTTTTCTCAAAATCAAGCTTTTTTTCAAATATTTTTTTGTTTTTTTATTCAATTATGTGTTCACGCAAAATACGCAGTAAGTTCCTTTCTCTTTCCCCATATAAAAATGATCCGCGCCGCAAATTGTTTCCACCGGAGAATTTATTTTTTTTGCTTTTTGGATTAAAACATCCAGACTACAGAACTGGTCGCAATCCCCACAGATAAATAAATTTATTTTATTGTTTAAATTATCCCAGTTGAAATTAAAATAATTAATAGGCGGCGAAATACAGATGCTGGCAGCAAAAGGATTCTTGCTTCCTTCAATAATTTTTGAACCAACCCAGGCGCCAAACGAATAGCCCGCAAAAAATAATTTTGTCATCCCATGTTTTTTCAGATATTCACACACGAAAAAAATATCTTCTTTTTCGCCTCTCCCCTCATCGTAAACACCGGTACTGCCGCCTACACCTCTAAAATTAAATCTTAAGGTCGAATAATTTTCGGCGGCAAACGCTTTTTGCAGGGCTTCAACAACATTGTTATACATCGAACCGCCCATCAAGGAATGTGGATGGCAGATTACAACTCCTTTTTTCCCCGAAGTTTTGCTCAATAATCCTTCAATTATCAATGGACCATGTTTTATATATATCTTTTCTTCCGGCATTATAACTCCAACACCAGCTAGATTGATCCGGCCAAGTGGCAGGCACAAAAGCTTTGTTCATCAAATTTTTCCAGCTGCGGTTCTATCTTCGCGCAAATTTCCGTTTTATAAGAACAGCGGGTTTGAAAAGCGCAGCCTTCCTCATTTTCGGCTCTGGCTTCTCCTTTTATGTTCATCATTCTTTTTTTCTTTTGGGGATCGCAGGACGGCACTGCCGAGAGCAGCATGCGGGTATAAGGATGAAGCGGACGATTATAGATATCGCTGTTTAACGCGAGTTCGACAATTTTACCCAAGTACATTACGGCAACGCGATCGGAAATATATCGAATAACGTTGAGATCATGGGAAATAAACAAATATGTTAAATTATAATCATCTTTTAAATCTTTGAGCAAATTCAGTATTTGCGCTTGAATAGAAACATCCAGGGACGAAACCGGCTCATCGGCAATGACTAACTCCGGATTCAACACAAGCGCCCGCGCGATTCCAATGCGCTGCCTCTGCCCGCCGCTGAACTCATGCGAATACCGATTAGCCTGTTCTTTACTTAAGCCGACTTTGGCCATGATTCCCAGCGCCGCTTCACTGCGCGTCTTCTTATCTCCCATGCGATGAATCGTGAGCGGTTCTTTGATTATGCTTAATGCCGACTTTCTCGGATTCAGCGAAGAATAAGGATCCTGAAAAATGATCTGGACATTACGGCGATAGGCTTTCAACTCTTCTTTATCATACGAAAAAATATTTTCATCTTTAAAAGTTATATAACCTGATGAAGGCTTCTCCAATCTGGTTATCAGACGCGCCAGCGTGGATTTTCCGCAACCGGATTCGCCGACCAGACCCAAAGTTTCACCCTTAAAAACCTGCAAGTCAATATTGTTAACGGCATAAATAATTCTCTTCTGAGGATTAAACAAACCGCTGCTTAAGGTATAATTTTTTGTCAGCTCTCGAATTTCAATAAATGTTTTGAGCATTTTCGGCACNNACATTCTTCATCAGCATAAGAACACCGGTCATAAAAACGGCAGCCCGGGGCAATATTATATAAACTGGGAACAGATCCCGGAATGGTTTTGAGGTAATCTCCTTTTTCCATGGAATCAACGCATCTCGCCGGTATTGATTCCAGCAAGCCTTGAGTATAGGGATGCAGGGGATGGGCAAATATCTCTTCCACTGCCGAGCTTTCCACTATTTTTCCCGCATACATTACAGCGACTTTTTGGGCGGCCTGAGCAATCACACCCAAATCGTGCGTGATTAAAACGACCGCCATCTTATTTTTCTGCTTCAGGCCGGAAATCAAATCCAGAATTTGCGCCTGAATAGTAACATCCAGCGCTGTTGTGGG
>PLMV01000099.1 GCA_003141615.1 Syntrophaceae bacterium | reverse complement strand
ATTGGAGTTTCACAATAAATTTATACTTACTATTTTCTAAACTTTAGAAACGCTGAAAAATAAAAATGAGATACTTTCAGTCCAAAATATTTATTATATTTTTTATTTTATTGCTTATATTGGCATGCTCCCATCGAACTTCGCGTTCGGCATCGGTGTCACGGGTTCAACACAAGCCAGCATTGGAGTTGATGAAATATACGATTCAAGCCGGCGCGTTTAAAAAGGTGGAGAACGCGGCGCGCTTAACGGAAACGCTAAAAGATCATGGTCTGGAAGCCACATATTTCGTTGCGCCTGATAAGCTCTTCAAGATTCGTTTCGGCAATTTCCCCACAAAAGAAAAGGCCAGACAAAGGGCTCAGAGTCTGAAAGAAGCAGGGGTTATCGAAGAATTTTACATCGTCCAGCCCGAAGATTACTCAGTCGCGAGACGGAAGCAATACGGTACAAATTACCTGCGGGAAGCTTTGGTTAAATCCACTCAGGATTTTATCGGAGTCCCTTATCTTTGGGGTGGCGCTTCTTCCGATAATGGATTTGATTGCAGCGGATTGACAATGACCGTGTATCAATTAAATGGTCTGAATTTACCTCGTAACTCAAAAAGGCAATTTGACGTTGGCACTCCGGTAGACAGCATCAGCGATTTACAAAGGGGCGACTTGGTATTTTTTTCGGCGAGATGGAAATATGGTGTTTCGCACGTAGGAATTTATATAGGAAGCGGACAATTTATCCATGCTTCATCACGGGGTAAAAAAATTCGCATCGATTCCCTGTCGACGGCTTATTTTACTAAACACTATATTGGCGGGAAAACTTATCTCTGATAAATAAATCGAATTAATTTTGCGCCAAGTTCAAAAAAATCAGCTTGGAAAAATATTTTCCATCTTCCAATTTTCCACGTCCCCTGTTTTATTCGTGCAACTAAAAATAAATATATGCGAATTATGAGAAGTATTTATTTTATTGATAGTCGGGAAACCAGCCACAGATCAGGCTTTCATCACTTGTCTGGGAAATATAAAAAATGTCCAGCGTTTTATTTCCTGTTACGTGATTACTCTTTTTTATAAAATGAAGAGCCGTATGCTGTAAAAATAAATTAAAAATATTTGATATTTTTTTATAGTTTTTGTTGACGTGGTGATAAAAATAAAGTAAAATTAAATCATAAGACGGTGTATGAAGTATTTTAATCAAACAATTTTGACAAAGGAGGCTTCACCTGATGACAGCAACAGCAAAAAAAGTCGTAAAAAAAGCAGCAAAGAAAGTTGTGAAAAAAGCAGCAAAGAAAGTTGTGAAGAAAGCAGCAAGGAAAGTTGTGAAGAAAGCAGCTCCAAAAAAGAGATAGGCAAATAAATTTTCATTGTTTAAGTTTTAAGTAGTAAAGGTTAAACGAGACGTAATTATTTACACTGCGTCTCAAACATCATGGCGGTAACTGTTTAATATAACGGTTACCGCCATTATTTTATTTGTGAAACTTAATGAGACTCGCTGAAAACGAACGAAGTGAAGTTTGAAGCGTTAGTCGAATTATCCCGCGAAGCGGAGGGTATAATACGCCGCAGCTTGCTGCGGAAACTTTTCCCAAAGCTTGCTTTGGGGTTCATACCCGTGATACCAATTCTAAAAGAAGTTTTCGCCACACTACAAATATCTGAACCAGCTGATTTCGCTGTCTTTCCATTACGCCTGTTTCCACTGAACTTAAACTTCTTTCACCGTTGCTTTTTGGACAAAATTATGTCAACGTGGCGCGCAGAAGTGTCCATTTATCATGAGCAGAGCATTAACAAATATTTTTCTACATATTTAAAGATAAGGGCGGATTGAGCTAATGCTGGAATTAAAAAAATTGTATTTTACTATACAGGATGATGATGTCGACAATGGTGACACGCGCAATATCATTGACGGCATAGATTTCACTTTCGAAAAAGGAAAGTTTTACGTCATTACCGGACCGAACGGCAGCGGGAAAACCACTCTGGCCAAGTTGATTATGGGAATTAATCCGATATCCAGTGGTTCTATTATTTTCGAGGGCAAGGATATTTCCAGCCTTTCAATTACTGAACGTGCCAAATTAGGTATCGTCTATAGTTTTCAACAACCCGCGCGTTTCAAGGGAATTACTTTTCGTGATTTACTGGCTATTGCCACTGGAAATAACGATGAGAAAAAGTTTTTGGAAATGGTAACCAGAGTGGGTATCTGTCCGCTGTCTTTCCTTGATAAAGAGGTTGATGCCAGACTTTCCGGCGGAGAAATTAAAAAAATAGAAATGGCTACGACGATTGCCGCCAATCCGAAACTGGCCATTTACGATGAGCCGGACACAGGTATCGATTTATGGACAATCGGTCCGATGGTCAGTCTTTTGAAAAAAGAACTCTCCCCGAAAACGACAACAATTGTTGTCAGCCATAACAGGGCTTTTTTGGATGTAGCGGATGTAATCATAATTATCGATAAGGGACGGATTGTTTATTCCGGAGATTTGAAAAGCGCATTACCACTATTAACTGATTTGAGCATTTGCACTTATCATAATAACTGCGAGAGGGATCAAGATGCTGGATGCCTTAGATAAAAAATTATTAAAAACAGTNNATTGAAACCAATGCCGAAGGAACCGGCATCATTGTAACCATTAAACCGGGCACGAAAAACGAATCCGTTCATATACCTGTTATTTTGAGTCAGGCTGGTCTTTTTGATGTCGTATACAACTCATTTATTATTGGTGAAGGCGCGGAAGTGACGATAGTTGCCGGCTGCGGTATCCACTGCGGTTCGTCTGAGTCCGAAGGCCATGCCGGTATCCACGATTTTCAAGTTGGAAAAAAGGCAAAGGTTACCTATGTGGAAAAACATTTTGCTATGGGGGAGGGCAGTGGCCGCCGCACGCTTAATCCGACAACGAAAGTATTCCTGGATGAGGGAGCAACGGCGGAAATGGAATTGACCCAAATCAGCGGTGTTGATGAAGCCGACCGGTTAAACGAAGCGATTCTCGGTCCCGGCAGTCTTTTATTGATTACGGAAAGAGTTCTGACCGAAGGCGAGCAAAGAGCTGTATCTACCAACAACATAATCCTGCAGGGTTCCGGAAGCAGAGCCAATATGATCTCGCGTTCGGTAATGAAGGGAAATTCCAAACAAATCTTTCATGCCAACATGGAAGCGAGGGCCAAATGTTTCGGCCATATTGAATGCGATGCCATTATTATGGATAACGGCACAAATGAAACCATGCCAGCGCTTAAGGCTCTTCATCCCGATGCCGAACTTACCCATGAAGCCTCGATCGGTAAAATCGCCAACGATCAATTGAACAAGCTAATGAGCCTCGGACTTACTTATGATCAAGCGGTCAATAGGATTATTCAAGGCTTCCTGAAATAAATTTAATAATTTGCTATGACCATGATTAGCTATTAGTATTGGATTTCAGCGTTAAGGAGCGATCAAAGATGACAACAAAAAATAAAATCAGGGTTGGATTCAAGAATTTACTGGTAACAGGCGGTTGTGGATTTATCGGCAGTAATTTTATCCGCTATTTAATAGACAAGGGCAATTTCTCCGGTAGAATAATTAATGTGGATAAATTAACCTATGCGGGCAATCCGGAAAATCTGGCTGACATTGCATCTGATTTTGCGCCAGGATATATTTTCCAAAAGGTGGATATTTGTGACGCCGCAAAATTGGAAGAGGTATTTTCACAATATGATGTTGATGCCGTCTGCCATTTTGCCGCCGAATCGCACGTTGACCGCTCCATAAAAACACCGGGTGATTTTATCCAAACCAACATTATCGGAACTTTCAACCTTTTGGAAATAGCCAAAGCCCGAGGGGATAAATTCAAGCTATTCCATCATGTCAGCACCGACGAGGTTTACGGCAGTCTCGGCGCCGAAGGCCTTTTCCGCGAAGATACGCCGTATCGTCCCAACAGCCCATATTCTGCGTCCAAGGCGGCTTCCGACCATTTGGTGCGCGCCTACTATAAAACTTTCGGCCTGCCCGCTACAATATCCAACTGTTCTAATAATTATGGCCCCTATCAGTTTCCGGAAAAACTCATTCCGTTGATGGTTCTCAACGCTCTTAAGGGAAAGCCTCTACCGGTTTACGGCGATGGGAAAAATGTTCGCGATTGGCTTTATGTCGAAGACCATTGCGAAGCCATCTGGACAATTATGAATTCCGGCAGAACCGGTGAAACATACAATGTCGGCGGCAACGCGGAAATAGAAAATATTTTAATCGTGCAGATGATCTGTGATATTCTCGATGAGATCAAACCAGCGGCGGATGTAAAGCCGCGACGTCAGTTGATCACCTTCGTTCAGGATCGTCCCGGTCATGATCGCCGTTACGCGATTGACTTTGCCAAACTAAATACAGAGCTTGGTTGGTCTCCACATGAATCCTTTAAATCCGGTCTGCGAAAAACTGTCGAGTGGTATTTAAATCAGAAAAAATGGGTGGAGAATATCAAAACCGGCGCTTACCAGAAGTGGATTGAAGAGCAATACGGTTCATAGCATTGTTCAGGAGATGGAGGATCAACATGTCCAACGGTGAAACAATTCCTAAAGATATTAATGATGCGCTAGAAATATTCAAGAAGGAGTCCAAGCGCATAAATGATGATATTTTTAAGGAGTTGATATCAAATAAAAAGTTGCCGCCAATTATTTATCATTATACTAACGATATTGGGCTTAGAGGAATATTAGAAACCGGCAAACTCAGGCTAACAGATATTTTTGCACTGAATGATCCTTCCGAGTTAAAACACGGTTTATTACCTCTTAAAAAAGCTATAGACGATGAAATAAATGATGGTCACACAGAGGGAAAAAGAATAGTCGAATGGCTTGAAGTTTTCATGAATAAAAAATTATTCAAAAAGTTAGCCTTTTATTGTATTTGTTCATTTAGCTCATGCGAAAAGGATCTCGGACAATGGCGTGCATACGCTGATAATGGTCGTGGTTTTGCTATTGGGTTTGATAGAAAAATCCTCGAGGAGGCATTCAAGGATGATGGGACATCTAACCAGATATTTAGTACATTTCCTGTTGTATATGATGATACCAGTCTCATCAATGCGCATAGAAACAGAATCAAGGCATTATTTCGCGATGTACCTTTAAGACGCGAAGAATTTTCAGATGATAAATTATTCAGCGATGAGCTAATGCTCCCTCTCGTTTCTGATAGTTTATCAACTGCTTTATATTTTAAGCATACAGCTTACAGCAACGAGCAGGAGTATAGGTTTCTCCAGCTTCATTCTGCTGATCCACCCCCTATTTTAAAAAAAAGATACCGCAATTATTCATTGATAAAATATAGAGAATTTGATTGGCTTAACTTAGCACCGAAAGCACTCAAAGAAATCATCATAGGACCTTCAGAGGACGATCAACAAAAGGCGCATAAATTTGCAGAAGATTGTTTACAAGCGGCAGGTATTGATTCTGTTAAAGTAATTGATTCAGACATACCATATAGAGCCTTATAGTGTAATAAAAGAAAAGTGGTCCAGTCTGCTTTTGACCTTTTCTATGTTTCATATTTTATTTAATCTCTATGGGTTAAATTCCCCGTCGCTTGCGACGAAGAAGAAATTATAATCCAACAAGATACCCCGCTGCTTGCGGCGGGGAGTTTCATTCCTAATAATCTTAATTCTTAAAGGATAAAAACAAACTGGATTACCCAGTCGAGCTGGGTAATGACAAAAAGGAAAAGATTGCCACGTTCACTGTCGTGAACTCGCAATAACAAACTAGAATGGAAGCACCGGCTGATATATCTTGTAATGTATATTTTTTTCACTTTTCACCCCTGGCATTCGCCGGGCTTCGCTTCACTTTTCACCTCTTACTCTTCCGCCAGTTCAGCCACATGATGTAGAAAATCATAAAGATGCTATAGATCGCGGAAGGCAGTGCGACCTCTTTTTCAAACAGCGCGATGGCCAGTCCGCCCGCGATTCCCTGATTTTTTAAAGTTCCCTGAAGAACAAGGCTGATAATATTTTTTTTATCCACCTTGAAAAGGACACATGTCTTTTGAATGGCCCATCCCAAAATAAATGTCGTGGCAAACACGACCCCGGCTACCGGCAAAATCGAAAACGGTCGGCTGAAAATCAAATCCCGGTTCACGCCGATTATGGAATACAAGACGATAAAAAATCCCCAGTCGGTCAGCAAGCCGCGCACCGGAGCGAGCCGGTCCTGCCAGTTGAAATAGATTATCATCCGGGATAAAACCAGCGGCAGCACAATGAGTAAAAGCATAATGCGGACAAGTTTATAAGGATCGTCAAAACCTGTTCCGATGAATATCCAGAACATTAGCGGCATGATCAGCAAAGCAGCGAGATAGGAAGCCACTGTGCCCGACAGCGTGGAAGAGACATTGCCTTCAAGAATGGCTGTAAAAGGAATGACAGCCACCGCCGGTGGCACCGCCGCGATCAGAACAAAACCGATCCACAGATTTTTATCGTGAATCAGCAAAGCCGACACAAACAGAATGGCGCCGCTTAGAATCACATAGGTCATCAGAATTCCGGCAAGCGAAGGTTTAAGAATCGCGCGAGGCTTAAGGAAATAGTCGTTGGGAACATTGATCGTTGCCAGAGTCATCACCAGCGCCAGCGCGGGCATCATCAATATTTTTGTCCATTCCGCCGCCTGCGGCAGGACAAGCCCGAACGTTATGGCCAAAAGAAAAATAAAATTGCGGTTGTTCAGAAGGCGAATCATTGAAATCCTTGAAATTTAATTTTTATCACCGATACCGGTTTTGCAATTAAGAAATACATATCATAAATCGGGCTATTGAAAACGTCTTTTCTATATGCTGTTAATTATTGCGCTTGTGATTTTAGGATAAATTTGTCAGTATATAGACGTAACAATTTAACCAAGGAGGCTATTATATGACGATCGGAAAGAAATCTTTTTTAACGATGATCGTTTTTGTTTGTTTAACTATTATTGCGGGTTGCACAAGCTACGAAAGGCAGGTAGTTCCTTTTAAAATGCCGGAAAGCACTCCCAATGCGGTTTCGTTCAACGGCGCTGTGATTGCGGCCAGAAGCTTTAGCAATACTAATGAAGCTCGGGAAGCCTTCGGTTTTGACATCAGGTCGGCGGGAATTCTTCCCGTGCAGGTTGTTTTTGATAATAAGAGTGAACATTCTCTGATGATTATCCCCGAACAAACATTTTTGATTGACGAAGAAAGTAATGTTTGGCCCATCCTCGATCAACGTTTGGCTTATGATCGCCTGTCCAAGGCAACAGAACTGGGCAAAGTCGTTCCGGAGGCCGCAAAAAGCGGACTTTTGTTCGGAGCCGCCGGAGCAGTTATTGGCGCGGCAATTGGTATAGTTACCGGGACAAATGTTGGTGAAGCAGTGGGGAAGGGAGCGGCAATTGGCGCCGCCGCCGGCTTGGTTTCCGGCGGAGGTCAAGGATTCAATGAACATTATGAAGATGTACAATCTAAGATTAAAGAAGATTTGCAATCACGGTCATTGCAATACCGGGCGATAAGATCAGGCGAGTTGGCTTACGGCTTTATTTTTTATCCGGGGGAAGCAAAAACGGCAAAAGTATTGCGGCTGCAGTTAAAGGCTGAGGATACAGGCGAAATTTCAACCTTTAATATGAAACTGCAAAAATGAAGATAATTATAAAACGTATTTTACTTGAGGCATCCTGAACAATTTGTTATTTAATTTATGATAAATATATTCGAAGGAGAAAATTATGTCTAAATCGGAAGATGCTTTAAAGGAAGCTTTTGCCGGAGAATCACAGGCAAACCGTAAATATCTGGCCTTTGCCGCCAAAGCGGATCAGGAAGGATTTTCGCAGACGGCAAGATTGTTTCGGGCGGCGGCGGAAGCGGAAACTGTTCATGCCCACGCCCACTTACGGGCATTAAAAGGAATTCGATCCACAAAAGAAAATCTGCAGGAAGCGATAGCCGGGGAAACTCATGAGTTTAAAAGCATGTATCCGGGGATGATCCAGACGGCTAAGGCCGAAGGAAATAAAGAAGCGGAGCGTTCTTTTAATTTTGCCAACGAAGTGGAGAAAATTCATGCCGGGCTCTATCAGCAAATGCTTGATAATCTGGAGGGCGCGAAAGAATCTTACAGCTATTACGTCTGCCCGGTATGCGGCTATACTGCGGAGAAAGAAGCGCCCGAAACTTGTCCGGTATGCGGTGCTAAAGGGAAGATGTTTAAAAAAGTTGATTGATACCAAATCGCTTGGTTTATACTTTAGTAATGAAAGAAATAATCATAGTTATCAGCGGTGTCATTTTATTTTTGATCGGCATGATCAATCTTTCTTCCGCCGTCCGGAAATTAATTGATGTCCGCATAAAAGAATACATTAAATATGCCGTGGAAAAACCGCTTTACGGACTGCTCACCGGTGTGATTTCGACAATTATTTTTCAAAGTTCTTCCGCTTCCACAGCGCTCACCGTCGGGTTGGTAAGCGCCGGATTGATCAGCTTTTATAGTTCTCTGGCGATTATTTTAGGCACCGATATTGGCACCACTTTGACTGTACAATTTGTTGTCTGGCATTTTACGGAAATTTCGCCGCTTTTTATTTCCATAGGCGGGCTTTTGTGGTTAATTTCCCGGGGTAGATGGCAGGTTACCGGCCAGATAATATTTAACTTTGGATTGCTCTTCTTTGGCTTAGGATTGATTAGCCAGGCAGTGGAACCTTTAAAAAATTCTCCGGCTTTTTTGAATTTGTTTACGCAGACCCAAAATCCATTTTTAGGTATTGGGCTGGGAATTGTTGTTACCGGCATTGTTCACGCTTCGGCTATACCTATCAGCATTATGGCGCTTTTAGCGCAGCAGGATTTAGTTTCTCTGGAAAATGCGCTGCCGGTTATTATGGGCGCGAATATAGGCACGACAGTCACAGCGCTTTTAGTCGGAACGGTAGCAACTGTAAGCGGTAAAAGAACCGCCGTGTCCCACTTGATCTTCAAATGTATTGGCGTTTCTCTGTGCTTTATCTTGATGCCATATTTTCTGGTTATATTGAAAAACCTTTCTTCCAGCGTCGCTCAGCAAATTGTTCTGGCGCACTTTTTACTTAATCTTGTTATTATGCTTACCTTTATTTTTATCCTGAAACCTTTTGCCGGCTTAATGCAAAAAGTTTTACGGGGCGAAGATGAGACCTTGCCTATCTGGCCGGAATTTCTTAATCGCAAGGATTTATCCAATGCAAAAAAAGCGCTTGATGATGTGCAAAAAGAATTGCAGAGAGAAATCAGTCTCGTGCGAAAAATGTTTTTAAACGCTACAAATATGATTACCCTGGCTCAAGAGGGCAGGAAAAGAGACATTTCGTATGTCGAGATGGTCGTTAATAACTTGCGCGCGCAAATAGTAAAGTTTTTATGGAGAATATCAGCCCAACATCTTTCGACTCAACTTTCGAAAAAGGTTTTTGCCTTTACGGCAATAGCCGGCGATATTGAAAGCATCGGCAACCATGTAGTGTGGATAGCGGAGTTAGCTACGCAAAAAGCCGACAAGAAAGTCAAGTTTACCGAAAGCGGCAAAAAAGAACTGCGGGAAATCATACTTTTGGTGAACCAGAATCTTGATGAAGCTTTATCTCTGATCGAAGTGTCCGATAGGGAAAAAATCAACAGTATTATTAGGCGAGAGGAAGAAATAGATATTGAAGTGAAAGAAGCGCGAAATAAACACCTCAAAAGATTTCATAACCGTCTTTGCAGTACCGAGGCCGGACTGATTTTTGTCGAGATGCTCATTCATCTGGAACGCATTTCCGATCATTGTAACAATATTGCCGAGTATGTTTTGGATATTAAAGAAAGAAATCTGGATAAAAGCTGCATATAATATTAAAAATAGCACTTCAATGTCGCCGATGCACATTTAACATCAACCTTCTTGTGTTCCTTTTGCTCAGAAATACGTATTGATCTAATCAGTAATATCTTCTATAATTAATTGTGGCTTAAATTGTTATACCATTTCGCTTTCAAAGGATAACGCGGCGGTAAGGAGGAGGCGCCGCAGGCGTATTAATAACGCGTGACCCCAAGTGACCTTTAGGTTATTCAGGTTATACGTTGAGGAAGCTGACGACGCTGCCAACAAAGTTAGCCAAAGAAAGCGAATTGGTATTACTATTTACTTGAACATCCGTGTTTAAGGAGGCATCAAGATGAATAAAAGAATGAACGCTTTGAAGTTTGCTTTGGAAAACGAACAGAAAGAACGAGAGTTTTATCTGGCTAATGCGCGCAGAACAAAGAATTTAGCCGGTAAAAATATGTTCAAGCAAATTGCCGATGAAGAAAAAGAACATTACGAAGTCTTAAAAAAGTTGCATGATAAATGGGAAGAGAATAAAAAGTGGCCGGAGACAGTTCCACTGAAAGTAAGAAAATCTTTGGTCGGTAGTATATTAAAATCAATGTCGGGCAAAAAGTCTGCCCGTTTCAACGGTAATGAAGACGACTTGAAGGCAGTTCGCACGGCGATTGATTTTGAAGCAAGGGGTATGGCGCTTTACACGAAATTGGAGGAAGGAAGCACCGATCCCAAGGAAAAAGAATTTTTTAATTTGATTGCCAGTGTTGAGCGGGAGCATTTTCTTTCCCTGTGTGATACGGAATTGTTCCTGACTGATCCTGCCACCTGGTATCAGAATGTAGAAAAAGCTTCGCTGGATGGGGCTTAAGATTTACGAATCAAATGGATATCTTTGGGTCAACAGATGATTCATCAGTATTTGTTACGGCCAATTGTTCCAATTTTGAGTGTAGTTCCGTCCAGATGTTATAAGATCGTTCCAGTTCCGCTGTAATATTTCTCAATTCTATATTGATAGTTTTGATTTTAACTGAATCCTTGTGTGTTTGCGGATCGCACAGGGTGGTTTCGTGTTGGGTCTTTTTTGCTTCTAGTAATTCTATCGTTTGTTCTATTGCTGTTAATTCTTTTTTGCAGACATTTTTTATTTTTGCCAGCTTATTTCTTTCTTCCGCTTCCTGCCTCTTTTGCTCTTTTGTTTTGAAAACATTTTCCTTGGCATTTTGTTCGCTTGTTTTTACATTTTCTTTTTGCAGTAAATCTGTTTGACCGCGTTTTTCGATAAAATACGTGTAATTGCCGTGATAGTCGTTGATTGATCCATCCTTTAGTTCAAAAACTTTATTGACCAGATGATCCAGAAAATAGCGGTCATGCGAAACGATGGCCACAGTGCCGTGATAGTTGATCAGCGCGTTTTGAAAAATATCTTTAGTCTTTACATCAAGATGATTGGTCGGTTCGTCAAGAATCAGAAAGTTGGTGTCGAGAAGCATGATTTTTAAAAGAGCAAGACGCGATTTTTCTCCGCCGGAAAGGACGGAAACCGGCTTATGAATATCATCTCCCGAAAATAAAAAAGCGCCCAGAAGGTTGCGTTTATTCTGATCAGAAGCATGGATCGGGACGGAATTTATTTCTTCCCAGATAGTCTTTTCGTAATTTAAGTTCTCCGAGCTTTCCTGAGAAAAGAAAGCCATGTTTACGCCATCGCCATATTTTACCGATCCGTTAGAAAGTTGCTCCGACATGCTCAACAGACGGGATAAAGTTGATTTGCCGGAGCCGTTAACACCGACAAAAGCCACCTTATCGCCGCGGAATAAAGTGAAATTTAGATTGCCAAAAACATTTAAGCTGCCGTAGTTATGCCCCAGATCAATTGCCTTGACTACTTCTTTAGCGCTTTTTTTACCTTCGGGAAATTTCATGGTTACGCTTTTTGCTTTTGCTTCCAGCGTCACCGCGGAAAACTTCTCCAGCATTTTAATGCGGCTTTGCACTTGAGAAGCTTTGGTTGCCTTATAACGGAAGCGTTCCACGAATTCTTCTATTTTTTTAATTTGCGCTTTTTGCAGTTCCATTTCTTTTTTCAAAGCGGCGTGCCGTCTATCTTTCTCGGTTAAATAGTGAGAGTGGTTGCCTTTATAAATATGAATATTACAAGAGGAAAGCTCGGCAATTTGGAGGGCGATTTTATCGAGAAAAAAACGATCATGAGAAACAGTGATAATTGTTCCCGGGTAACCTTTGAGATAAGATTCCAGCCATTCCATGCTTTCCGTGTCCAGATGATTTGTCGGTTCATCAAGAAGCATGATGTCCGGTTTTGCAAGAAGAATCGATGTAAGCAGAATGCGCATTTTCCAGCCGCCGGAGAATAATGCGCAACTTTGAGTAAAGTCGCTTTCTTTAAACCCGAAGCCTTTGAGCACTTGTTTAGCTCTGGCTTCAAAGGCATAACCGTCCAGAGAGCTGAAGTGAGCCAGGGCATCGGAGTAATTTTGGGAAAGCTTCTTGTATTCAGATGTATGCTGTTTGGCCTGAGAAATTTGGTGTTCCAGATCTTTGATGGATTCTTCCAGCGCGGCAATCCCGCTTTTTCTCTTGAGAAAATCGATCAGGGCGATAGATTCAAGCTCCACCAGGTCTTGCGGCAGATAACCGATCGTTTTTTGTTTTCTGTTGGGAATATCTATTGTACCGGAGTCGAGATGAACTTGCTCCAGTATTGTTCGAAATAGAGTCGTTTTACCCGTGCCGTTATCGCCAACCAGGCCGATGCGGCTTTTGGGATGAATTGTCCAGTTGATATTGTCAAACAGCTTTTTATCTAAAAAAGACAGGCTGACGTTGCGGAAGTAAATCACTAACTACCCCTTCAGAAATCTGGGGCTATACTGACAAATTTAGTTTAAAACCACAAGAGCAATAATTAACAATGTAATTAACAAAGGATGACTCGGAACAAGTGGTGGGTATAGAAAGTAGAGAGAGGCCCGATTTCATGACTCCATCTGCTACTGCTCAGCATTGAGCAGTTGTCGGAATTGAGGATTACTATTTGAAATATATTTTTTCTACGGGATTGGTTTCTCCATCTTATGTAAGCTGATAGCCTTTCTCCCGGAATAATTTCAGACAGGTATTGGCTACAGTATTGTCATAAAGAATTCCCTTATTTTTCTCGATCTCTTCAAGAGCTGCCTCAATACCCAAGGTTGGCCGATAGGGACGGTGGGAAGCCATGGCCTCCACGACGTCGGCCACAGCCATAATGCGGGCCTCTATAAGTATTTCATCACCTTTCAGATTTCTTGGATAGCCGGATCCGTTCATCCGCTCGTGATGTTGATAGACAATCTGTGCCAACGGCCAGGGCGATTGCACATCCTTTAACATTTCGTATCCACTCCGGGAGTGTTCTTTAATCAGAGAAAATTCAATGTTTGTCAGTTTGGTAGGTTTGGACAATATCTCCGCGGGGATCGATAATTTTCCGATGTCATGGATGACACCTGCCATGCGGATTCCTTCTACTTTCTCCTGAGCTAATCCCATCTCCGTGGCGATGACACAGGCCAGATCCGCAGACCGGGACTGATGACCGGAGGTATAGGGATCTCTGGACTCCAGAGCGGACACCAAGACCTGAATGGTCGTACCAACCGCTTTCCTGAGACTTTCGAGGGTTTGTTGAAGTTCCGCTTCTGCATGCCTGCGCAGGGTGATATCCTGATAGATTACCTGAGACTGTCTTTTATCGTTCCAGAAGATTTCCTTGCGGAAAACATGGAGATGGTGGATTTCGCCGTTTTTTCTCACGATGCTTATTTCATATTCAGACGGGCCAAACTCGCCCCGTAATCTTTTTTCCTTTCTTAGCTGAAACTCAGCATAACTTTCCGGTGTATAGCGTTCCTTAATAGGTGTTTTTTTCAGCTCCTCAATGCTATCATAGCCATATATATTCAGAACGGCCCTGTTGGCATAAACTGTCTCGCCTTCTATTGTTGATATGCGCACACCGAGAGGGGAATCATCAAGGGAAATTCGGAAGTTACTTTCACTTGCTCGCAGGTCATACTCTATTTGTTTGCGCTCGGTAATATCTCTGGCTTCGCCCAGAATAGACAAAGGTTTTCCATTATCGTCACGGATTAAACTGAACATGCTTTCTTCCCATACGGTGTGTCCGTCTTTACAGCAGACTTCCATTTCCAGTGAACGGGTTAAAATATAATCTGAAGGAGCGGCCAGTGCCTTGGGCATCTCCATGGAAAAGAAATCCATCGCTGCCTTAAAAGATGCTGAAGTGAGGATTTTATCCAGTGGGAGGTGTTTAAGCTCATTTAATGTGTATCCCGTTAACTTCTCCACAGATGGGCTGATATAGGTCACTTTTAAGTCCAGGTTCATTATCCATACCTGGTCTTTCATGTGGTCTGCCAATAGACGGTACTTTTCTTCGCTTTGTTTTAACAATTCTTCTGCCAGCTTGCGCTCGGTGATGTCTGTAACTGAAATCAAAGCCGTGGGTTTATCTTCATATTGGATTTTGTTTCCGGTCAGACTAACCCATTTTTCCGCGCCGTTTTTTGCAATTATTTTTAATTCGTAGTCACGAGGCACCACCTTTCCCTGTTGACGATCGAGACCTCTTTGTTTTCCCAGGTTCCTGTAATCCGGGTGCACAAAATCCCAGAAGTGCATATTGTAGAGCTCATCCTCCGTGTAACCGGAAATTTCCACAGCCGCATGATTCGCATAAATCCAGTGTTCGCCCTGGTGCATCATTATGGCAAAAGGGCTGGATTCGGCCAGCGTGCGGAATTTTTCTTCGCTGTTCATTAATTTCTTTTCCGCCTGCTTGCGTTCGGTGATGTCAATAAGAGAAGCAATGCTTTTCTTCGTGCCTGGCACTAACTGAATACTGAGCAGTGCATCACGCAGATCGCCTGTTTTTGTTATGTAGCGTAATTCGTAACCCGGTAGCGCCCCCCCTTGACTCTCGCGTCTCAACCGGTGCTGCTCGACCATTCGCCCGATTTCATCGGGATGTACCAGCTCAGTCCATTTCATACGGCCATTAATTTCATCCAGTGAATAGCCGCTGTTGCGCACGAATTCCGCGTTAACCATACTTATAGTCATGTCCTCTTCAATAAGAATCATCGAAGTGCCGGTATTCTCGAACATGGTACGGTAGCGCTCTTCGTTCTCCAGCAGTGACATCTCCGCCCGCTTGCGTTCGGTTATGTCATAGTAAATGACCAGGATACGGTTGGAGGTAAATAACACTGTCTGCAGCACGTGGCTGATAGAGCCGTTTTTGCAAACGACGGTTACCTCTGCGGGGTTAGCCTCTTTCCCTTGCGTTTGCGCCTCGATATGCAAGCTAACCAGGGAAAGAACATACTCCCTGTAGGCGGGAGATGGATAGGCCAGTAGGAGCCAGGCATCTATATTGGGAATTTCCTCAATAGTGTAGCCGAAGATCTCTTGGAACTTATGGTTAGTGTATTTGATGTTCCCCTGCATATCTGACCAGGAAACACCTATGGGTGAGGCATCCATGATGGCACGTAGTTCTTGCTGGTCATTCCGCAGCGCCTCCTCCGCTTGCTTGCGCTCGGTGATGTCTCGGTAGTTAACAATTACAGCTTCAACAACATTATTGTGTACAAGGTTGCTTCCTACCGCTTCGAGCGTACGCCAGCTTCC
>PLMV01000123.1 GCA_003141615.1 Syntrophaceae bacterium | reverse complement strand
TGCCGGCTGAAAATCAGCCTGCTTTTTATTGAGAGAGGATGAAACAAAATGGAACGTGATATCCACCACAAGCAAACGCTGGTGAATATAGAAGATGAAATGAAAAAATCCTACATGGATTACGCCATGAGCGTCATCATCGGCCGGGCGATTCCTGATGTGCGCGACGGCCTGAAACCGGTGCACCGCCGGATATTGTATGCCATGTATGAAATGGGCAACCGCCATAACAAACCTTACAAGAAATCCGCCCGTATCGTCGGTGATATCATGGGTAAATATCATCCGCACGGCGATGCGGCCATTTATGACACGATGGTGCGTATGGCGCAGGAGTTTTCTCTACGCTACATGCTGGTGGATGGTCAGGGAAACTTCGGCTCTATTGACGGCGATCCTCCCGCGGCCATGCGTTATACGGAAAGCCGCTTGGCGCGCATTGCCGATGAAGTGTTGGCCGATCTGGAAAAAGACACAGTTGATTACGTGCCTAATTATGATGAATCCCTGCAGGAGCCTTCTCTGCTGGCTTCGCGCATTCCGCTTTTACTGCTCAACGGCACTTCCGGCATCGCTGTTGGCATGGCGACAAATATTCCGCCTCATAATCTAACGGAAATCATCAACGGCACCGTTGCCTGTATTAAGAACCCTGAGATCACCATAGAACAGCTTATGCGTCATATATCGGGACCTGATTTTCCCACCGCCGGATTTATCAATGGCCGGGAAGGAATTCTTGCCGCCTATAAAACCGGACGCGGCATTATCCGGCTGAGAGCGCGGGCTCTGATTGAAAAAAATGCCCGCAATGACAAGGAAAGCATTGTCGTTACTGAATTGCCTTATCAGGTCAACAAGGCCACGCTGATCGAAAAAATATCGGAACTCGTTCGTGATAAGAAAATTTCCGGCATTACCGATTTGCGGGACGAATCCGACCGTGAAGGTATCCGCGTAGTCATCGATCTCAAGCGTGATGAGAATTCCGCGATCATTCTCAACCAGCTTTATAAGTTTACGCAGATGGAGACTTCGTTCGGCATCATCATGCTGGCGATATCCGAAAACCGTCCGCAGGTTTTTAACCTCAAAGAAGTGCTCGAAAAATTCATCAGCTTCCGCAGGGATGTTGTTGTCCGCCGCACGCAGTTTGATCTGGCGCGCGCCAAAGATAGAGCGCATATTTTAGAAGGCTACATTATTGCCTTAAATAATATTGACGAAATCATTAAAGTCATCAAAGCGTCGAAGAACGCCGCGGAAGCGGCCGTGAAATTATGCGCAAAATTCAGTTTGTCGGAAATTCAGGCCAAAGCCATTCTGGAGATGAGACTGCAACGTCTGACCGGTTTGGAACGAGCCAAGATTGACGAGGAATACGCCGAGGTGAACGCCCTGATCGCCTACCTGATCGCCATTCTGGCCGATCCGCAAAAAGTGCTGCAAGTTATCATTGACGAACTGAATGAAATTAAGGAACGTTTCGGCGATGAACGCCGCACGGAAATTGTCGCCAGCTCGGAAGATATCAATATTGAAGATATGATTGTGGAAGAAGATATGGTCGTGACGATATCCCATTCCGGCTATATCAAACGCAACGCGGTGAGCCTTTACAAGAGCCAGCACCGCGGCGGTCGCGGCAAGATGGGCATGGGCACCAAAGAAGAAGATTTTGTGGAAAAAATCTTTATTGCCTCCACACACCATTACCTGCTTGTTTTTACCAGCGCGGGTAAAGTGCATTGGTTAAANNATCATCGCCGTTTCTATTGATGAAGGCGATGAACTGGTTGATGTTCAATTGACCATGGGCAATCAGGATATCTTTTTAGCGACAAGACTGGGCATGGCCATTCGTTTCAAGGAAAACGATGTGCGGGATATGGGCAGAACCGCCCGCGGCGTGCGCGGCATCAATCTGGATGAAGGAGATGATGTTATCGGTGTGGATATTCCCGCCGAAGGCGCTTTCCTGCTCACGGTTTCCGAAAATGGATTTGGCAAGTGCACACCGATTGATGAATACCGTGTGCAAACCCGTGGCGGCAAAGGAACGATCAATTTAAAAACGGTGGCAAAAGTCGGCAACGTTTCCGGCGTGCTGCAAGTTGCCGGTGAAGAAAACGTCATGTTAATCAGCAATGCCGGCAAGGTAATCCGGCTGAAGGTGCAGGAAATACCGGTGAATCATCGTGTAACGCAGGGCGTGAAGCTTATTGAATTGGATCCGGAAGAAAAACTCGTCGGTGTCGCTCGCACTACTTCCGAAGCCGAAGGCAAAGATGATGAGACCAACGGCAATGGTGATGATGAGACGGATCTGGCAACGGAAGAAAACGAAACACCACAAGAAGATTAAATTATCATTTCAAAGATATACGATTATAAAGGGCGCTGTAAGGCGCCCTTTATTTATTCAGAGAGACGCTTGTTGAATACCAGTTATTATATCAATTCTAAATCAAAGATAGCGCTTTGATTTAGAATTGATATTGGGTTATAATCTGCTCATGCCCAATTACAAATTCTTTGACCATACAGCCGATATCGGCGTCGAAATATCAGGGCGGACTAAAAAGGAACTGTTTGCCAATGCCGCCTGTGCAATGTTTGATATTTTAATAGAGAACAATGACAGTAAAATCAAATCAACCGAAAAGACACAAAAGAGACAAAAAACAGTGACGGCGAAAGGGTCGGATATGGAAGACCTGCTGATTAATTTTTTGAGAGAGATTCTTTACTTATTTAACGGCGCGGCTTGGGTAGTCAGTCACTGCAAGATTACGGAGTGCAGCAATAAAAGACTGAAGGCGCAATTAATGGGCGAGCCGTACAATAAGAATAAGCATTCGATTAAAGCAGAGATTAAGGCGGTAACCTATTCCGGCTTGAGCGTGGAGAAGCAAAAGTCAGGCTGGAGGGCCAGGGTGATTTTTGATGTCTGACGGTCTCGTAAAATACCCTAAAGGGCACGCGAGTCCATATGCTGCGTTACGCCGCAAACCTCGTCATTGCGGCGTACACATAGAAGTACGCCTCATTCCTCGGTATTTGCGTGCCTTGCCTCTGGAGCTTTTTACTAGGCCGTCTCGCAAGGCGTTAATATTTACACTTATTTTGAGAATTCATAATGTCTGATATTAAATTGGAAAAGATAGACGCTAATCGCTGGCTTCTTCCCCAAACAGGCGGAATGAAAGTACCGGGGATTATATATGCCAATGAAAAAATCTATCAGCTTTTAAAAGGCGATGAGAGTGCCCGGCAGGTGGCCAACGTCGCGCATTTGCCCGGCATAGTTAATTATTCGCTGGCGATGCCGGATGTCCATTGGGGTTATGGTTTTCCTATCGGTGGTGTGGCGGCCTTTGATCTGGACAGCGGTATTATTTCTCCGGGCGGCGTTGGCTACGACATTAATTGCGGCTGCCGTTTGATGATTACTAATTTAACTTTGGGAGATATTAAAAGCAGGCTCAGCGAGTTAACCACTGCCTTGTATCAGCATATACCTTCAGGCGTCGGCTCTACCGGCTCTGTTAAATTGTCGGGCAAAGATCAAAAAAAGGTATTGGAAGAAGGCGCTGGATGGGCGGTTAAAGCCGGATTTGGCCTGCAGGAAGATTTGGAAACAACAGAAGACGGCGGCACGATGGCTGGAGCTGATCCCGAGCAAGTGTCAGCCCGGGCGCTGGAAAGAGGCAAGCAGCAATTAGGCACACTGGGTTCCGGCAATCATTTTCTGGAAATTGAAGAGGTGCAGGAAATATTCGATGAAGCCGCGGCGCAGGCGTTTGGCTTGCGCAAAGGGCAGATTGCCGTCATGATTCATACCGGATCACGCGGTTTGGGTTATCAGATTTGCGATGATTATCTGGCTTTAATGGTGAAGCACGCGCACGAAACAGGCATTGAACTGCCGGATAGACAACTGGCTTGCGCGTATCTGAGTTCAGCAAGAGGAAAAAATTATCTGGCCGCTATGGCGTGCGGCGCCAACTACGCCTGGGCTAACCGGCAATTGCTTATGCATCGCACACGGGAGATATTTGAAAAAACTCTACGGATGTCGCCGCGAGAACTGGGAATGCGTTTGGTTTATGATGTCTGCCACAATATTGCCAAGATAGAAGAATTTAACATTCAGGGGAAAATGAAAAAACTTTGCGTCCATCGCAAGGGTGCGACACGTGCGTTTCCCGCCGGGCATGATGCTGTGCCCGCGCGCTATAAAAGTGTCGGCCAGCCGGTGCTTATTCCGGGCGATATGGGCAGCGGCTCTTATGTTTTAGTCGGTCAGGAAAAAGCGATGGAAGAGACTTTCGGCAGCGCCTGTCATGGTGCGGGGAGAGTGATGAGCAGAACGCAGGCGACAAAAGTAAGCCAGGGACGTTCCATTGCCCGCGAGTTGGCTGATCAGGGAGTTTTAGTTATGGCTTCCAGCAAGGGAACTTTAAGGGAAGAAATGCCGGATGCGTATAAAAATGTGCAGGATGTTGTGCAGGTAATGCATGAAGCGGGCATTGCCAAAAAGGTAGCGAAGCTCAAATCTCTATCATGCATAAAAGGTTAAGTGCCAAGGCGGCCTTCATTCGGCTACCTTCTTGCCGCCGCGGTATCCTTTTGAATGCGACTTGGCAATAAAATTTAAAAACTCTCTCGTTTGTCATTCCCGCGTAAGCGGGAATCCAGAGCTTTTTGGTAGATTATTCCCCAATAGTATTTATATGCTTAAGAATTAGAATTATTATCGGAGAACAACATGACCGAAATCATTTTTGATAAAAACGAGGATTGGGAAACACGAATCCTGTGCAGTGATGAATCATGTATTGGCACTATAGGTCCTGATGGTAAATGCAGAGAATGCGGTAAACCTTACGACGGTGAACTGCCTGTAGAACATAGCGAAAGCAGGGAGCATGCTGTTATGGCAGAGGAGCAAAAACCAGTTTCTTCAAAGACAGATACAGATTCCGACGATTGGAATAAAAGAGTTTTATGCAGCGACGAATCCTGCATCGGCACTATAGGCGAGGATGGCAAATGCAAAGAGTGTGGCAAACCGGACAGCAAGTAAATCCAAGGGTGGAACCGCTAATAATTAAGTATCCTGTCATCAGAACTCCTTAAAAAAATTATTTATACTATTGTATATCTTTCTTCATTTGCTCAAATTCATCCTTCGTGATTTCTCCATTCACATATCTTTTTTTGAGAATGTCGAGCGCAGTCTCTCCAATAGGTGATTCGTCCTTTGTGCCCTCGTTAGTGCAAAGAATATAATCTTGCAGAAAAGGGTCGTTTATTACCTTCCATGTAATTTCATGGATGGTATATGCTATCGCCATAGGAACGGATTTTGGTGTTGTATCAGAATGTTCATAAATCTTCGTGTATTTCTTTTCAGGGAGCATGATTTTTAACTGAGTATTTGCGCTATAATTAAGCATAGTATACCACGAAGTCAATTTCTCCATTGAAACTTGAATGATTTTCGAGGAGTTCTGATCTGTTTTTATCCCAGTACGGTTAAAAGCATCACTCATGTAAATGATAATATCATCCACTAAATTTTTCGGTGTTATATATGCCTCAGTTGGCCACCATGTATAAACAGTATAATCTTGATCATTTATCTCAGCATTGACAATCCTGATCGATGGAGATGATGGGCACCTCGAACGTGCAGCGAGGTTTGGAGGATTGGTATTATAGATTTTGATCAATTCAGTTGGTTGGAGTTGTTTAGTAATCAATTGCGTGCCATTAATAGTGCATGAAGTTAATACCAAACAAATCATAAGTAATAAGATAGCTATCAGATACATTTTCATTTATTGTCTCCTGCATTTTTCGATATATTATAGCAATATTCTACGATACTACAGCTTAATTTTGAATCCCTTTTTTAACTGTTCAGCCTAACGCGAGGGTCAGCCAGATCTGGATTTATCGAGGATTGAATATGGCAATTCCTTAACCCGTCATTTTCATAATGCTCTTCAAGTCATCTCGAAATGTGGAAATGGGATCTGGCGTCTCCACCGTGTAAGTCCATCCGAGCAACATGACGACCGAATAGGCGTACATTATTGGCTTTTCCGAATATAGATCAAAACCTAGACCTGTTATCCCAATCTTTCCTAAAGCGTGATCCAAAGCCTCAAAGATAATCTTGTTATAATATTGTAACTGATTAACATGCTCATCCTGATGATTATATACATTTCTTGCTGCAAATATCAATAGTCCAATGGGAATGCCGATAATTTCTCTTCCTACGCAGTGACTGTGTGGATAGGAATACTCTTTTTTGCTCCTGACAGTCTCACTAACTCGCCTCTCTAATAACACGACGGTATCGTTCTTGCTTTCTGTCTTTGGAAAAAGCCGCATGCTCATGAAGGCAATCTGAAGAATGGCTCCTGCGATAGCATCTCTCGGTATCAATTGTGAGAAGATGTTCTTTACTAGGTTTGTCTGCTCTTTTGGGTTGCTGTTCTTTGTCAGTTTTGCCAATGAGCTCATAATCTCCTGCTCAAATGAGGACTGTGTTTTCATCAGTTTGGAGACTGCCAAGCAGGAATCATTTATATATTCATTTGCGATATTCATAATTGTCGGCTAATAGGCGACCTTTATATATTGGTTTGGTAATAAAGGGAGATGGCACCGAAAAGCTGCCAGAGACAAGGCGCGAGAAGCCGTAGGAGTGAGGCGTACTTTCTGTACGCCGCAGCTGACTGCAGGTTGAAGCGCAACGCAGCATATGAGCTTTTAAAGGTGTCATTAATCCCCATTCGCTTTGCGCAGGGGATAGTTCGACTAACGAATATTACTGCGCTACGCTTGTAATATTCGAGTCTCACTAAAAGTCGTAAAGCTGTGCACCCGGCACGACTGTAAATTTATGCTTCACAAGCACTTCAATGGCCTTTTCCGGGTTGTCAAAGCGGAAGATGATGACGGCGTTCTGCCCGCTTTTTTCCACAAAAGCGTAAAGGTATTCCACGTTGATTCCTTCTTTGGAGACAACTTCCATAATGCTGTGCAGGCCGCCCGGTTTGTCGGGAACTTCCACGGCAACGACGGGGGTTTTGCTGACCCGAAAGCCACTATCCTTGAGCACCTTATTGGCTTTTTCGACATCATTGACAATCAAACGCAAAATGCCGAAATCAACCGTTTCGGCCAGCGACAGAGTGCGAATATTGATGTTGGCTTCTTTGAGCGCGCGTGTTGCGTGCTCGAGCGAGCCGGGTTTGTTTTCCAGAAAAACGGATATTTGTTCTACTTTCATCGTAACCCCCTTATGTATTTATTTGTGAGAATCAAATTTCAAAAACGAAGTGTATTGAAATTTGCAATTCGAACAATCCCGCTACAAGCGGAGGGTATAATACACCGCCCCTTGGGGCGGAATTCGGGTTCATACCCGTGATCAATAGCGGCGTTTATCAATAATTTTCGCGCCTGTTTTCAGAGTATTGGGCTCGACGAGTTTTACGCGCGCGCCGATACCCAGATAATCCTTCATATCCTTGAGAATTCTTTTTTCAATTTTCTGCAGTTCTTTGACACTGCCGGAATCGCTGAATATCTTTTCGTTGACCTCCACCTGCAAGTCGAGAGAATCCAGCGCGCCCACCTTATCAACGATGATTTGGTAATTGGGCTGTAATCCTTCGATATCGACTAAAATAGCTTCGATTTGTGAAGGGAAGATATTGACGCCGCGGATAATCAGCATATCATCGCTTCTTTTCAAGACTCTTTCCATTTTGACATGACTGCGGCCGCAGCGGCATGGTTCGGTAATCAGGCGCGATATATCGCCGGAACGGTAACGGACGAGTGGATTCGCTTCTTTGGTCAGGGTTGTGAAAACCAGTTCGCCTTCTTCTCCCTCCGGCAGAACTTCGCCGGTTTGCGGATTAATTGTTTCGACGATAAAATGATCTTCAAAAATATGCATTCCATTGCGGCCTTCCAGACATTCCATAGCCATGCCGGGGCCGATAACTTCCGAGAGGCCAAAGAGATCCAGCGCGGTTATTCCGAAAGCCTTTTCGATTTCGTCGCACGTCGCCTTGTTCCAGGGCTCCGCTCCGAAAATACCCACGCGCAGTTTTAAAGATTTCATATCCACGCCAAGAGCCTTGCCTTCTTCGGCCAGATGCAACGCGTAGGAAGGCGTGCAACAAATAACAGTCGGCCCGAAATCCTGCAAAATCATGATTTGTCTTTTAGCGTTTCCTCCGGACATGGGAATAACGCTCGCGCCAATTTTTTCCGCGCCGTAATGCAACCCCAAACCGCCGGTGAACAATCCGTAGCCGAAGGCATTATGAATAATATCGTTTTTTGTTATACCCGCGGCAACAAGACAACGCGCGATAAGATCAGACCAGGTTTCAATATCGCGTTTGGTATAACCGAAAACAGCCGACCGGCCGCTGGTGCCGGAAGAAGCATGCAGGCGAACGATACTGCTCATGGGCACTGAAAATAAACCGAACGGGTAATTATCACGCAAATCCTTTCTGGTGATGAAGGGAAGCTTTTTCATGTCGGCAATGGATTTTATCTCGTCGGGTTTGATTTTGGCGGCATCAAAAGATTTTTTATAAAATCCCACTGTATGGTAAACTCGTTCCAGAACTTGCTGTAGTCTTTTGACCTGCAAGGATTTAATAACTTCACGGGGCATGGTTTCAAATTCTTCATTGTAGATCATGACGGTGCCTCCCAATTGTTTTTTAACGGATACCAAATTGACAGAAGTCTAACAAAACTTTATGCCTCTGGCAAGAAGCTTTCTATGAAAAAGAAGATCATATGCGGGACTTTGTTTTAAAAAGTTATCGGCCAGAAGAATCCCTAAAACAGTTTTGGCGTCGATTATCTCGCCATTTTTTAATAAATCCCGCGCCTGAGAAAAACTGGTGGGCATTATTTCAATGAATTCATCTTCGTCGGGAGTAAGCGGCGCGCTAAAAAGATCTTGAGCAATGAAAAAATACATATATTCATTGCAGTATCCCGGCAGTAAGTAACCTTCAAAAAGTTTAACAAGAGTTTTAGCTTTAAACCCGGTTTCTTCGGCCAGTTCTCTTTGGGCGCAGACAGCCGGGTATTCTTCTAAATTATCCAGCGAGCCGGCCGGAATCTCCAGAAGATTTTTTTTAACAGCAGTGCGGTATTGTTTGATTAGAATTAATTCATTTTTATCATTGATGGCGACAATGGCAACGGTGGGGTTGTGGTTAATCCAGCTTTGTTCAGTTGATTTGCCGTTGGGCAGATCAACTTCTTCTTCCCAAACATCAAAAATTTTACATTGGTACTTCAAAGAGGCCTTATTTTTTTTCATGAGAGCTTTGCTTAATTCAGTTTGTCTTGATTATGGATAACAAATATTTTTCGATTTCTTCTTTCGGCAGGGCTCCGGTTACTTGCTTAACAAGCTTTCCTTCCTTAAAAAAAAGCATGGTTGGAATACTGCGAATTCCATATTGCGAAGCGGTATGCGGATTTTCATCAACGTTCAGCTTGACGACTTTTACGCCATTAGCGTAATCGGAAGCCAGCTCATCAATTATTGGTGATAAAGTCCGGCAGGGACCGCACCAGGGCGCCCAGCAATCCACGAGAACCGATGCATCGGAAGCCAGTACTTCGCGGGTAAAGGTATTATCCGTTACCTCGAAAGCCGTTATTTTTTGTTGAGAGATTACCAGCGGTTCGTGACATTTGCCGCATATGGGTTTTTGATTTAAACGATCCTCAGGCATTCTGTTTTTTGTGCCGCATTTAAGACATGGAATTATTAAATCATCTAATGATGCGCCGCACTTGCCGCAGACAGACCTGCCCTGTAGTTTTTTATGAGGTATTCTGTTTTTTGTGCCGCAATTGAGGCAGCGGATAATTACGTTGTCAGGCATATTAATCAAACCTCGTCGTTATTATCTCTTTTTTGCCGTAAAAAGGCAAATTATATAGCAACGCTGACCGCAATCGGCTTAAGTATGCGAATGAGTTCATCTGAGGGCATACGCGCCAGCAAACCGCGGCTGCCCGCGTTAATAAAAATTTCCGGCAAATCGGCTATGGTACTTTCCATGTACACCGGCATTGCTTTTTTTGTGCCGAAAGGCGAAGTGCCACCGACTTTATAGCCCGTGTGTTTTTCCGCGATTGCCGGGTTACTTGGCGAAACCGATTTTGTGCCGATAGAGCGGGCAAGTGATTTTGTGGAAACTTCCTTATCGCCGTGCATCAGAATAATCAGGGGCTTGCCCGTTTCATCTTCCATCACCAGCGTTTTAATAACGCAGTGTTCATCAACGCCCAATTTGCTTGCACCTCTTTTTGTTCCGCCCCTTTCCTCGTATTGGTAAGTATGCAGAGTAAAATCAGCGCTTTGCGCCTTCAGGGCTAAAATAGCGGGTGTTGTCGGAATTTTTTCTTTAGTCATTAGGAATTATAATAACAATTAATAATAAAAAAGCAATATATGCCGGGGTAGCACGAGTATTAAATGTCATAGGACAAGGTTTCTTTACTGCCATTAGAAAGATTAACGTTAAATCTAACTTCCTCAAATCGTTAACTTTGATACATATGCAAGCTTTCAATCCGTAACAAACACTATTCACTCCCAACTATAAACATCGACACCATACCTCAAATTTTGTGGCCAAGATTTCCTTTGACATACAAGACAGCATTTATTATGTTTCTCGCGACAATAAAAGAAAGTTCTTATCAATCGATTCAATATTATCAATGACAAGTAGTAGTGTGAGAAAGGCAATAAAGGCGGTATAGAATATACGTATGATTAAGATAAATACATGTATTGGGTTCTTGATTATTTCATTGCTTTTCATCTATTCACCTGCATGCTCACAATCACCCGATTCATCAAATTATGAGAAAGATTATCACCGCTTTGTTGATTCAAAGGAACCCCTTGCAAGGCTGATGAATAAAGACATCCAGTTGTCTAACTCATACTTTAGGGCTGCGTTAAGCCATGTGCTCACACCAAGCCATACTATCAAGTATGGCCCTGAAAACCTTCAACAGCTTGACATTTATACTCATCAAGGACGGAAACCTGCCTCGGTCATCTTCTTTATTCACAGCCGCTCGGCAGACAAGGACGAAGTTCAGTATGCCGTCCGCTCTTGGTTGTCTCTCGGCTATACCGTTGTATCCATCAATCATCGTTCCATACCTGAAAACAAATTCTCAGAGCAGCTAGGGGATTGCTTCCTCGCGTTGAAGTGGGTTACTGACAACATTGGCAAGTATGGTGGCGATGGAAATCGTATAGCCATAACTGGACTTTCAGTTGGAGCGTATATGGCCGCAATATTAGTTACAGAGACCAAATGGCATAAAAAATACAACATAGATATCCGAAAAGTAAAGTGCTGGATTCCGATGAGTGGTTTTTACAGTGCAGAATTGCAGGATAACTACACGACTTCGACCACAGACGGATATTTGAAGTCCATTCGAGCTCAAGCTAAAAACGATGCATCTCCCCTTAATCACATAACAGGCAAGGAGCCTCCTAGCCTCATCATCCATGGCAGAGATGATTATGCCGTGCCAAGGACGAACGCTATTAATCTTCACAATAAACTGAAAGAAAATGGTTCTGTAACTCAATTACAAATTCTGAGGGGATATTACCACGCTAATATTTTTAGGGGTTATAACACGCCGGGTCACGTTCCGACCACGCTTATCACTAAATTTCTGGCAAAATATCTCCCGACGGAAGAGAATCAATGAAACTCCCCGCCGCAAGCAGCGGGGTATCTCCGGGAGATATCATTCTATTCGCCGCGAGCGGCGGGGAATTCGACCCGGAGAGATTAAAGATTCTTTAACACTATCGTATACCACAGTTCAAATAGTAATCTTCAATTTTGACAATAGCCCAGCACTGAACAGTAGTAGGTGTAACAAACAATCATTTTCTTCCTCTTCTAAGCATTTAGGATTTTTCATGGACATACTTTCTTTAAATCCGTAATCAATGAAACTGTGTATTTTCCTCTTTTAAAAAAAGTGAATAGTGCTATTATGATACTCAACATAATAAAAAGCGAAGTTCGGATATTAATTGTCAAAGAGATACGCCCATGAAAGTTCGCTGTAGTTCGTTGCTATTACTTTTAGCTGCAATATTAATGACAGCTGGTTGTACACATAATAAAACCATAGAAGGCTTCAGTGCTACTAATTGGTCTGAAATAGGTCGTAAGGCTATTGATGCTAAGCGCTGGAACGAAGCACTAAATGCATATAATAAGGCCATTGATCTAAATCCAAACGATGCATCTGC
>PLMV01000028.1 GCA_003141615.1 Syntrophaceae bacterium | reverse complement strand
GACTGCAACCCAAAGACCTTGGAAATGTTTGGTTGTACCAGGGAACAGATCATCGGTCAGCCTCCTTACCTGTTCTCCCCGGAAGTTCAGCCGGATGGAAGGAAATCCATGGAGAAAGCACAGGAGAAGATCAAGGCGGCGCTCAGAGGTCAGACGCAGTTCTTTGAATGGAAGCACAGTCGTTACGATGGGACTCTATTTGATGCAGAGGTCAGTCTGAACTTATTCAGCAATAGGGGTAAATACTACATTCAGGCTATTGTTCGCGACATTTCCGAGCGCAAACAAGCGGAGGAAGAACGTAAGCAGAGCTTTGAGCGGATGAGAAAAGCTCTGAGAGCCACAGTCCAATCCATCTCCATGATCGTGGAAATGAAAGATCCTTATACTGCGGGTCATCAACAGCGGGTATCCGATCTGGCCCGGTCGATTGCCAAAGAAATGGGCTTATCGGCAGACCAGCGGGACTTCATTCGTACCGCCTCCGCCATTCATGATATCGGCAAGATATCCATTCCTTCCGAGATTCTCAGCAAGCCGACGAAACTGACTGATCTGGAATTCAGTTTGATTAAAACACACTCCCAGTCAGGGCATGATATTCTGAAAGACATCGACTTTCCCTGGCCTGTGGCTGATGTCGTCCTTCAGCATCATGAACGGTTGGATGGATCCGGCTATCCTCAGGGTCTTAAGGGAAATGATATTCTTCTGGAGGCACGGATTATGGCCGTCGCTGATGTCGTGGAGGCCATCGCTTCCCACCGTCCCTATCGGCCGTCACTGGGAATCGATTTTGCTCTGGAAGAGATTTCCCGGAATAAGGGCCTCCTGTATGATGCAGATGCCGTGGATGCCTGTCTGAAATTATTTCAGGAAAAAGGCTACACCCTGGTTTTTAAAAAGTCGTGAAGCATAACACGTGAAACGCACCTAGTGAAGCGTATATCGTATTCCGCGCTTCACGTTTCACTAGATACGAAGAAAGAGTTTTACAATGGCAAAAAAAATTCCATCTGAAAAGAGCAATCTGAATTCTAAAATTAACAATCCTCAATCCCTCCGGGTATTAATGGTTGAGAATTCGGAAGATGATGTACTGCTTATAATCCGTGAACTTAATAAAGGCGGATACAATCCGGTGTATGAAAGGGTGGAAACAGCTACCGCCATGAAAAAAGCTCTCCAGGAGAAGCAATTGGACATTATCCTTTGCGATTATAAAATGCCGGAATTCAATGCACCATCAGCCATTGCCCTATTAAAAGAAGCAAATATCGACGTTCCTCTCATCATTGTCTCCGGAACTATTGGTGAAGATGTGGCCGTAGAGTGTATGCGTTTAGGCGCCCAGGATTATATCATGAAGGGTAACTTGTCCCGTCTTTGCCCGGCCATAGCCAGAGAATTAGAAGAGTCAGAAGTTAGAAAAAAGCAAAGGCAGGCGGAGTCCCAACGAGAGACTGCGCTCGAAGCACTGCGTCAAAGTGAGGAAAAATATCGAACCATTATTGAAAACATTCAAGAGGGCTATTTTGAGATTGATCTTGCCGGTAACTTCACATTTTTCAACGATTCAATGTGCCGATGCCTTGGCTATTCCAAAGAGGAATTGATGGGCATGAACAACCGGCAGTACACGGACAAAGAAAACGCAAAGAAACTGTTTAAATCTTTTAATGAAATCTACACAACAGGAAGAATCGGCCGTATACTCGAATATGATATTATAAGGAAAGATGGAACTAGACGGCAGCTCGAAGGATTTGCATCTTTACAAAAAGGTTCATCAGGTAAGCCAATAGGATTTAGAGGAACTATACGTGACATAACCAAGCGCAAGCAGGTGGAGGAAGCACTGAGGGAGAGCGAGGCACTATACCACCTGCTGGCGGAGCACATGACGGACATCGTGTGGATAATGGACATGGATCTGAATGTTACCTGGTTAAGCCCGTCAGCCATGAAAGCAAGAGGATTCAGCGTGGACGAAATAGTTGCGCTACCCTTGGACAGGCAGTTGACACCTAAGTCGCTTAGAAAAGCATTGAATTGGCTTGGAAAACTGATGCGTCTTGAGAAGGACGGACTCATTTCAGAAACCGACGGCATCCTGTCAAGGGATCTGGAGTTCTACTGTAAAGACGGTCGTACCATCGTGCTCGACTGCACATTCCAGTTCATCAGGGACGAGCAGGGAAAGGCGACGGGCATTCTTGCTGAGGGCATGGATATCACGGCGCGCAGGAGGGCGGAGGAGGAAGTAAAACTGACCCTCGAACGTCTCCGGAAAGCGTTTGGCACCACAATTCAGATCATGGTATCCGCTATAGAGGTGAGAGATCCCTATACGGCCGGTCATCAGCTCAGGTCTGCGGACCTTGCCAGAGCCATTGCCACGGAGATAGGGTTACCTCAGGATAAAATCGACGGAATCCGGATGGCTGGTTCCATCCATGACATCGGAAAATTATCGATCCCCGCGGAGATATTGTCGAAACCTTCCAAGCTGACAAACATTGAATTTTCTCTGATAAAAGAGCACTCCCGCAGCGGATACGAGATTCTCAATAATATGGAATCCCACTGGCCGCTGGCACAAATTGTTTACCAGCACCATGAACGGATTGATGGATCCGGCTATCCCAGAAATTTGAAAGAGGATGAAATTCTTATAGAAGCCCGCATTATGGCTGTGGCCGATGTTGTAGAGGCCATAGCTTCCCACCGTCCCTATCGTTCGGCCATGGGCATTGAGGCTGCCCTTGAAGAGATCGAGAAAANNGCCTGCCTGAGATTATTTCGGGGAAAAAACTACCAGTTTCCATCATAATACATCCCTTCCTTTGCCATCGGCACCACACCTAACATTTTACGGGCAATCCCGCGACTTGGCATCCCCCGGTTCCAGTCGGAGGAGGAATGCGCCCCCCCGATAACCTGAATACACTAACCACCTGAAGGTGGCAACGAGGTCACGTGGGGTTACGTGTCAGGTCGATGGCTGGCTGCACTCGCGGGAGGTCGCGNNAAAACGAACGAAGTGAAGTTTGAAGCGTTAGTCGAATTATCCCGCAAAGCGGAGAATATTATACCCCACAGCTTGCTGTGAGGTATAATATTCGTGGTTGACATACACGACCATTCTTTTTATACTTCCTGCCATCAGAAGTAATGTCTTATCAAAGATCATACGCTTCTAGCTGAAACCGGGATGCCGTAAGCGCTTCCGGCATTTGACCCCGATCACCCCGGGATATCCCAGGAGCATACCACCGGCCCCGGAGCGACATGTTCCCAGGATCATAAAGATCGTGCCTGAGAAGGTTTGACCTTTCTATAGCTGTGGGTAATAGACCGGATTGGTAGTATATCGATTACGATGGGGAAGGATAAAGAATATGCTCGGAAAAATGTTTGCCTCATGGAGTGGTACAAAGCTTAAAGTATCCCTGTTCATGGGTTCTCTAGTTTTAATGCTGGTTGCTTGCGTTACTACTCCGCCACTACCACCTGCGCATCCCAAACCGGCCACGATTGCGGTTGTCTTGGGGGCGGGGGCATCCAAAGGCTTTGCGCATATCGGTGTCCTGAAGGTGCTTGAAGCCCAGAAGATTCCCATCCACATGATTGTGGGCACAAGCGCCGGCAGTCTGGTAGGCAGCTTATACGCCTCGGGCAAGACCGCCTTCGAATTGCAAGGAATCGCCATGAAGATGGAAAGGGACAATATTATCGACTATGATTGGAAGATCTGGAATGGCGGGCTCATTAAGGGTGAAAAACTTGAAAATTTTATCAACGTAAACATTCAGAATACCCCCATAGAAAAACTGAAAATCCGTTACTATGCGGTGGCTACCAATGCCGCAACCGGGGAAGAAGTTGTCTTTGCCAGAGGCAATACCGGGATGGCCGTGCATGCCAGTTGCTCCGTGCCGGGCGTGTTCCAACCCTTGAAGATCGGAAACAATACTTATCTTGACGGCAGTGTGGTCAGCCCTGTAGCCGTTGATGTGGCACGCCGTAATGGGGCGGATATCGTCATTGCCGTGGATATCTCCGGCGGCATCAATACCGATGTGCCCAGTGGAATCATGGACACCATGAGAAAGTCGGTAGACATCATGTATGCCAGGATCGCTGAATATCAGATCAAGAATGCCGATATCGTAATCCGCCCGAATATGAGGAATATCGGGTCCACCGATATGGATAAATTTAACGAGGCGATTTTTGAGGGTGAAAAGGCGGCCAGCCTGAAGATACCGGAAATCCAGAAAATTGTTGACAGGCTGAAACAAGAAGGACGGCTTTAAAAAGCTCATTATAAAATAACAGCGCTTGGTGTTACTAATCATCTTCCTTCTCTATACCATTTCGATTTCATAGGATAACGCGGCGGCAAGGAGGAGGCTCCGCAGGCGTATTACTAATACGTTGAGGAAGCCGACGACGATGCCAACAAAGTTAGCCAAAGAAAGCGAATTGGCATAAAAGGTTAACCAGCATGATCACTATAGGCGGAAGGGCTCATACAATTGAAGAGCTTCTTGAAGTAGGCAAGCTCGGCTACCCGTTCGTAGAGATTTCCCTTGATGATCCTGCGACCGTTGCCGGTTGGATTCCTCAGCTTCTGGA
This sequence comes from Syntrophaceae bacterium, assembly GCA_003141615.1. Lineage (GTDB taxonomy): Bacteria > Desulfobacterota > Syntrophia > Syntrophales > Smithellaceae > Smithella. Next base: position 23,793 of record PLMV01000028.1, on the reverse strand, counting down.
AATGAAAGATACATACGGCATCTCGTTTCTTGCCCATTATCCCAACGAGGATAATCCTCTTGACGTGGATGTGCTTCGCAACAAGTTCCTTCCGCGCATCAAAGCCCTGATGGATCTGTCACGACAGCTTGGCATTACCAAGGCGACCCTGCATTTCTGGATCGATCAGCGGTGGGCTCCGGCGGATCTCATCCCCGGAAAGTTGGATCTGCTCTCCCGGATAGTGGACTATGGCAATGAGTATGGGATTACCGTCTGCATAGAAAACTTGAGCGAACGCACTGAGAGCTTCGGGCCGGCATTCGATGCCATCCCTGATCTCAGGATGACTCTGGATATCGGACATGCCCAGCTTCTTTCGCAACAGAACACGTCGTTTCGTTTTATAGAAGATCACTTTTCCAGGATTGTTCATCTCCATGTTCATGACAACCGTGGCGGAACGGGCGTTAAAGATGATCTCCATCTTCCACTGGGAGACGGGATTGTGGATTATTCCGCCATTATAGCATCCCTCATGAAAAAGGGGTATGACTCAACCATCACCATGGAAGTAAAGCCTAGGGACATGTCTCGAACCAGAAAGGCTCTGGAAGATTGTATTCGCAGGGTGTAGGACTTTCTGCTATTCCTCCGTCATCGGAATCACGCCTCACATTTTACGGACAATCCCGCGACTTGGAATCCCCCGGCTCCAGCCGGCGGAGGCTCCACTATTTTATTGACATGCAAGACAGTTATTCTTATACTCCTTCTCGTCAGAAGCAATATCTTATCAAAAAAAGGAACAGATTGTTGCAACTCTTTATCTTCTTGAAAAACGATACGTTGTTATGCTAAGTGACCAGCAATTTTTGCGGAGGTTATAAAGGCCATTAATCTGAGACAATTACTAGAAGACACAGTTCGGAATCATGCTGAGCGCACAGCATTAATTATCGAAAGGCAGCGTGTTACTTACGGTCAATTAGATCGCGCAGTAAATGCTGTTGCCGGGTTAATAAAGCAATCAGGTGTGGGCAAGGGAGATAAGGTGGCGCTTATGCTGCCCAACATCCCGGAATTTGTTTACTGCTACTTTGGCGCGCTTAAAATAGGGGCGGTTGTCGTTACTCTCAACACGTCGTCGACACCCTCAGAATTGACCTATCTGCTGAATAATTCGGATTCAAAACTTTTAATAACTCAGGCATCCCAGATAAAAAAATATCAGGATGCCCGAGATCAACTTTTGTCCTGTCATCAGGTTATTCCGATAGACTCGGTAAATCAAAACGATGCGTTTATTTCAGATACGAATTCAAAAAATTTATCGGAGCTTTCAACAAAGATTGACCCGGACGATCCGGCTGTCATGGTCTATACAGCGGGGTTGACCGGCAAACCTCTGGGCGCGGTGCTCACCCATCGCAATTTGTGCTCACAGACCAATGTGATTCAATCTGTTATGCGAAGAACACCAGACGATGTCGGCCTCGCCCTGATTCCCTTGTTTCACACTTTCGGCGCTACTACGAGCATGCTCCTTGCCATTCGAGCGGGTTGTTCTATAGTCATGATGGATCGATTAACCATGGACGGTCTTTTTGGCGCCATCGAAAAAGAAAAAATTACTTATGTCGCGGCAGTGCCTCGTCTTTTCATCGGCATGATCTTTTCTGAAAAAGTGTCAAAATATGATTTGAGTTCTTTGAAGCTTTGCGTTACCGGCGGCGCACCCATGCCGGCTGATTTCATACCTGTTTTTGAGCAGAAACTCAGAACCCGGATTTTTGAAGGCTACGGATTAACCGAAGCGTCTCCTGTTTGTTCGGTCAATAGACCTGATGCCATCGCCAAGCCCGGCTCCATTGGCACGCCACTGCCCGGAATCGACATCAAAATTGTTGATGACGCCGGCAGGGAACTTCCGCGCAACGAAATAGGAGAAGTGATTGTTCGGGGCGATAATGTCATGCAGGGATATTATAAGGATGAAGCCGCCACCGCCGCCGTCATTAAAAACGGCTGGCTCTACACCGGAGATTTGGGCAGAATGGACGATGAAAATTACATTTTTCTGACCGGACGCAAGAAAAGAATGATCATTACCAGCGGCTTTAATGTCTATCCGCGCGAAGTGGAAACTGTACTGAATATGCACCCGGCGATACTGAACTCACGAGTATCGGGCAAGGAAGATTTAATGCGCGGTGAACTGGTGAAAGCGGAGGTTGTCTTGAAAAATGGACATTGTCTTGACGATAAAGAAATCATACGATATTGTAAAATATATCTGTCCAACTATAAAGTCCCGCGCGAAGTTGAGTTTGTAAAAACAATTTCCGGTTAAATAAAAATCATAAAACCGGCGGCAGTTATATCGGCGCTTTTAAATTCAACAGGAGGAGCAGCCATGAACATATTTTCACGGGCGGAAAATTTCATCAGCCAAAAGTCCGATTCTAATGTTCTCATTATAATATTCGGGATCATCTATTTTACCTCGCAGTTCATCATCGGCTCGATCATCCACCCGTTGGGTGTGGGCAATGTTTTAGCTCTGCAGACGACCCTGTCGAGCGATACATTCAAAGAGATCGCTTCGGGCTGGATTGCGTCGGGCCAAATCGGAATTTATTATAAGCACTTCTACTTCGATAATTTCCATCCGATTTGGTACAGTATATTTTTAAGCCTGCTGATAGCCAGGACATTCAAAATCAACGGCGTAAGTCCGAGTTTCAATTTTATCATTCTTACACCGTTTATAGCCGGAATCTGCGATCTGATTGAAAATGCGATGCACCTATACTTCCTGAGCGACCTTAGGCGCGCAACACCCGCGCTCGTCGCGCTCTCCGGAACCGCAACGAACACCAAATGGTTTCTGTCTCTCTCCGGCGTCGGAATCGTATTTATCTTGACTATCGCCTGGTTTGTGAAAACGTATATAATAAAGAAAAGGTAGGAATCTGTTTGCATGAAGCTGCTAAACTTTCAGTTTGTTTCGGGTGGCGCGCCGAAGTTTGGAGTTGTCATCAAGGGTTACTCGGTGTCTTTTGAGACGTTGCAGCATAAATCCGGCCAAACTCGTGGGGAGCTTTCAGACGTTTATTCATATCTGGAAAACCTGCCGTCAAGCGAAGACGCGGCAAGAGAACTTTTGAAATATGGAGAAGCTTACATTTCCTCTTTCAATGAAGATGAAAAAATGCCTCTGGAAACGGCGAAAATACTTTCTCCCCTGGCCGTTCCGCGGGCGCTGATTGATTTCGGTTTGTCGCCGCGTCATCTGGGAAATTCAGCGGCGACTTTGATAAAGCATGAATTCGGTGTTTTCGGTTCGATTATCGCGCCGATTGTTAAGAAAAGGATAAGAGCGGCGGCTGACGGGAAGATGCTCTATTATAAATGCAACCATAANNGTTCAATTTCGGGAAATGTTCGGATTAGGTCCCGCCAGAAGCAAAGATTTTGGTCACAGTAAAGGGCTGGGGCCGTTCATCGTTACCGTCGATGAAATAGGCGATCCCCTTGCCTTAAATGTGAAGGTAAAAATAGGAGAGCGATATGAATGGAAGGGAAGCACTTCTGAATATTCCGCGCGTCCCGAAAAAGCGCTCGAATATCTGAAGACTATTTTTACGCCGTCTCCGGGGACGGTCATCGGTTTGGGAACCATACCCGATTGCACGGGGCTGGACAACGATTTGTGGATAAAGCCCGGCGAAAAGATTGAAATCACTTTCGATAAACTTGGTACCCTCCGGCAGAATACGCCGGAAGATCTGGGAAAAATCGAACCGTCACGTTGGGGGAATAGAGAAGAATTGCGAAAATTCTACTGATTAATTTTCTATTCTTTAATCTTTAGATTTTTCCGCAGATAATTTTTAAATTCATCGTAATCATTTGCAATAGAAACGGCGCTGCCTTTTCTTTGGTCAAGGTCTTTCATGCTCTCCGGCAAAGGCATGATTAATCCCAAAAGCTTTTGAATTTCTTCAGGGAATTTTGCCGGATGGGCGGTTTCCAGACAAATGGCCAATTTTTTGTCCGGTGCTGTGTTTAAATATGCTTCCAATCCCGCCCAGCCTACGGCTCCATGCTGTTCTAAAACCACATGATAGCGATCATAGACGCTCTTGATAGTTTGTCTGGTTTGCTCATCCGTAATGCTTACCGAAAAAATATATTGCCGCATTTCTTCCTGATCGGGATAGCGATGAACTTTACCCACACGATCAACGGTGCCGCCGTACAATTCAAAGAAACGCGCTAAATTGCTGGGATGCCCTACATTCATGGCGTTGGAAATACATGCCCGGGAAGGAGAAACCTTGCTGTATTTTCCTGTGGTCATAAAGACAGGGAACTCATCATTTTCATTAGTGGGCATGATAAGTTTGGCCACCGGCAGGCCCATGCGGCGCGCGTATTCGCAGCCCAGAGCGTCGCCGAAATTCCCCGAAGGAACGGAAAAGATTGCCTGCTCTCCATTTTCGGCAAGTTGGGCGTAAGCGTAAATATAGTAAATTATTTGAGGAAGAATCCGGCCAAAGTTAATGGAATTAGCCGAGGTCAAATTAAATTTGATCAATTGAGGATCGGAAAATGCCTGCTTGACTAAATTCTGGCAATCATCAAATTTGCCCTGCACACAAAGCGCTCGCACGTTGCCGCCGATTGTATCGAGCTGTTTTTTTTGCCGGTTGCTGACTTCTGTTTCCGGATAAAGAATAGTAACGTCAATTCCCGCTACTCCCTTGAAGGCTTCGCCCACGGCACTGCCCGTATCGCCGGATGTAGCGACAAGGATATTGAGCCTTTCGCCTCGCGGGCGGCAGTGGCTCATCAATCTCGCCATCATGCGCGCGGCAAAATCTTTAAAGGAAGCTGTCGGCCCCTGATCCAGGCGCATCACATAAGCCTTTGGTTTTACCTCTTCCAGAGGGACGGAATAGTTGTAAGCGTCTTTAACTATTTTTTTGAGAACTTCAGGGGGAAATTCATCGGCAAGAAACGCTTCGGCTACAAGTAATGCCGTATCCCTGTAAGGCTTGCCTTTCAGTTTCTGGATATCTTTTAAGGAAAGCATTGGTATGGAATCAGGCATAAATAGACCTTCATCCGAAGCTTGGCCTTTGAGAAGGGCTTCTTTAAACGAGACCTTGCCGGTAAAAGGAACAATTCCCTCAACATTATTCAAATGACGATTTGTGCTGTAGTAACGAATGGACATTATACTTATCCTTTTTGAAAATGGTATACCAATTCTAAATCAAAGCGCTATCCTTGTTGGCGTCGTCAGCTTCCTCAACGTATCAGTAATACGCCTGCGGAGCCTCCTCCTTACCGCCTCGATATCATCTTTGATTTCGAAATGGTAATAATCTTTTAAACTTATTTACTCGAATAAATCAATTTAAAAATTACCTCTGTCATTGCCCGGCTCATTACCGGGTGGATGCCGGGTGACCGGGCAATCCAGTCCCAACTTTATTATTTCTTGACAACGCCTAATAATATTTACATAAAAGAACATACGGTAAGGAGGAAAATGCGGTGAGGAAAACAATTCTCTTAAGTAGCTTGTTTATTGTAGCCTTTTTTCTTTTCATTTTTTTACTTCCGACAAATTCATTCGCGGAAAACCGGAAGCAAACAGCAGTGGATTGGTTTAATCAGGCAGATGCATTACTGAAAGGGGGAAAATATACCGATCTCAAAAAGGCTATAGAATATCTGAGTAATGCTATTAAACTAAAGCCGGATTATACTGATGCCTTCAACAACAGGGGAAATGCTTACAATGATCTTGGCCAGTATCAACGTGCCATAGAAGACTATAATAAGGCCATCCGCCTGAAGCCGGATTATGCTGATGCCTATATAAACAGAGGGACTGCTTACCATAACATCGACAAGCATCAACTTGCCATTGAGGACTACAACAAAGCCATCCAACTAAAACCGGATGATGCCTATGCTTACAACAATCGGGGGAATGCTTATAATAAGCTTGGCCAGTATCAGCGAGCAATCAAGGACTGCAATGAAGCCATCCGCCTGCAACCGGATTTAGCCGCTGCCTTCATCAGTCGGGGAAATGTATACTCTGACCTAGACAAGTATCAACTTGCCATCGAGGATTTCAACAAAGCCATTCAACTAAAACCGAATGATGCCGATGCATACTACAACAGAGGAAATGCTTATAATAAGCTCGGCAAGCATCAATTTGCCATTGAGGACTATAATGAGACAATCCGTCTGAAGCCTGATGATGCTGAAGCCTACTACAGCCGAGGGGTTACTTATGGTAGAGATCTTAGCCAGTATAAGCGTGCCATTGATGATTTTAATAAGGCCATCCGCCTGAAGCCAAATTATGCCGATGCCTATAGCAACAGGGGACTTGCTTATTTATTACAAGGCAAAACCAAGCTGGGCTGTCGTGATGCTCAAAAAGCTTGTGCATTGGGAGATTGCGAATCATTAGAATGGGCTAAAGGAAAGGAACATTGCCATTGATAATAGATTCAAACTACATGTCAAATATTAAGAGAATAAGAAATGGATGATCTTGACGAACTCGAAAAACAAGGTGAACCCGAGGTCAGAAAACGCCTCCCAAAAGGAGGATATGGCCAGCCTGGAAGTCAGAATTATGAAGCCGTAAAAGAATGGCTTAGGGGTAAAGAACGTGAACGGGGGGACAGCCTTAACACACGGCGAGAGAGTAGAGAAGAAGAAAGTCTATCCATATCCCGTAAAGCTCAACGGATATCAAAGTGGGCATTGATCATAGCAATTGTAGCTATCATATGCAGCACCGTTACCGCTATTTTCATTGCCATGATATCAAAACCGTAGGTTTTTATTCACTCGCGCTGGTTCAACTTGGCTGCCGCGATGTGTAAAAAGCGTTTGATAGAGATTTATCCTAAAAAAGTAATTTTTCTTCAGTAATTATTTGTTTCATTGGTTGAAATGTATTATTATAGGATATGAGGAGAAAATATGCCAGAAACGAAACAATCAGATTGTGTATTATGTAACTCTCTGGCTCAGTTTGAGTATCATAACGATGGTCAGATAAGGTACTATAAGTGCAAGCTCTGCCATTATTACGCCATATCTGAACGTGCTGTTCGCTATCTACAAAAGCATCCTAAGCGCAAGTTTAATATTGCCCAAAAAGTCATTAAGATGTCCAACGAAATTCATATTCTTGAAATCACCTATGATAGTAAAATCAGAGATCTGAAACTGGCAAAAGTCTCTCGAAATAAGTACTTTTAAATGGCGATAGCAAGGTAAAAATCAGAAGCGGCTTTTAAACGTTGGCAAATACGATATGAGCGATGAAAAATTATACATTGTCCTGATGGGACTGCCCGCCCGGGGAAAATCCACACTGGCCATGCGCCTGCGGGATGCTTTCCGGAAAGATGGCATTTCCACTCGAATATTCAATAACGGAAAACTGCGCAGGATTTATCTGCCGCTGGATGAAACAGCGCGTTCCGAATTCTATTCTGCGGAAAATTCAGCCGCCGTGGAGTTGAGAAAAGGATTCGCCCGCATGAATATGGAAAGGGCCAAGGCCTATCTGCGCAATAGCGGACAGATCGCGATTCTGGACGCAACCAACGCGGGACGGGAGCGGCGCGCGACAATCGAAAAATACCTCAATGATCATTCGCTTTTCTTTATTGAGTGCATCAATGATGATGAAGATATCCTGAACCTGAGCATACGGGAGAAAATTAAGCTGCCTGAATTCTCTCATATTAAAGATAAAGCGGCAACAGAATTCTTAAAACGAATTGATTACTACCGGATGATTTATATACCATTAAAGGTAGAAAGAAATTACATCCGCATAGACTCTTTACAAAACATGATTATTGAGGAAAAGCACAGCGATGCGATTCCCTTTTATGACCGGCTGCGCGACTATCTTGTTACAGATGAAGTAAAGAATCTTTTTCTGATCCGGCATACGGAAACGGAATATAACCTTATGAATCGAATCGGCGGAGATCCGCCGCTCACAGAAAAGGGCAAAGCGCAGGCAACCGCTTTAGGCCTGTTTTTTAAGAAAAAGAAGCTTTCCTATATTTTCACCAGCAAAAAGATGAGGACAATCGATACGGCCAAAGTTATTTGTGAAATGCAGGATAATTGCAGGATCATTCCGCTCAAAGAGTTCGATGAAATCAAAGCGGGGATTTGCGAAAGAATGACTTATGGCGATATCGAGAAAAATATGCCGCACGTCTTCAAAAAAAGAGGAACAAACAAATACCATTATGTTTATCCTGATGGTGAAAGTTACGAGACAATGAAGCCCCGAATCATACAGGGAGTCAAGAAGGCATTTTTTTTAAACAAGCGCGCGGATAATATTATGATCGTCGGCCATCAGGCTGTCAACCGGATGATCCTGTCTCACTTCCTGTACCGGCGGGAAGATGACGTTCCCTATATCTACATTCCTCAAGATCGTTTTTATCACATCGTTTCCACTCAAGACAAAAAACTTTTTGAACTCAAACGGTACGACTAATAGTATGTAAAGAAGTGAATCGTGAAGGGTATAAAAAGGGGGCAAGGGTCAAGTAGCGAAGTAGCAGGGAAAAGATAAAATATAAATCTCTTTTGTCCCTTCGAACGGATGTGAGAAATCTCGAATGAAGCAATATGTCTCTCTGCCCCTGGCGGATTCGACATGACAAAAACAAAAAAGGTCTGGATTACCCAGTCGAGCTGGGTAATGACAACCATTTCGTCATTCCGTCGCAGGACGGAATCCAGAGAATAAAGAGCGATTCCATACAAAACTTTCCTCCTCCATCGGCATCATGCCACATATTTCGCGGTCAAGATTTCATTGACTTACAAGGCCGTTCTTCTTATACTTCATTCATTGAAAGGGAAAATTTATCAAAAATATCAAAGAGAAAAAAATGGAAGAAAAAAAGATTGTTCGTTTGACAGAGACAGTACAGAGCGCGGGCTGAGCATGTAAGATAGGTCCGGGTGACCTGTCCGAAATCATGCGCGATTTGCCGCTGATTCAAGATCCGAATTTGCTGACCGGACTTGAACACGCGGAGGACGCGGGAGTGTATAAACTTTCCGCTGATCTTGCTCTTGTTCAAACGGTTGATTTTTTTACACCCACTGTTGATGATCCCTTTACCTTCGGTCAAATCGCTGCCACCAATGCGCTCAATGACGTTTATGCCATGGGCGGCAAACCTTTGACCGCCATGAACATCGTTTGTTTTCCGATCAAAACGATGGATAAATCCGTGCTGCGGGAAGTATTGCGCGGCGGATTGGATAAAATGCGCGAAGCCGGTGTCCTGCTTATTGGCGGGCACAGCGTTGAAGATAATGAAATCAAATATGGCCTTTCCGTAACCGGAGTGATTCATCCGGACAAAGTATTATTTAATCGCGGTGCTAAGGCCGGAGATAGTTTGATTCTGACAAAACCTTTGGGCACGGGCATTATCAGTACGGCAATAAAGGCTGAAGAGGCTTCTTCAGAGCTGGTAAAGAAAGCAATCTCTTCTATGACTCAGCTGAACAAAAAAACTTCTGAAATGATGATTGAAGAAGGAGATATTCATGCTTGCACCGATATAACCGGTTTTGGTTTTTTAGGGCATGCTTGTGAAATGATTGAAGGCGATGACGTCGGCATGAACATAAACTCCGCCGCGGTTCCGGTTTTTGAAGGAGTGCGCGAATTGGTGGAAACAGGTTTTGTTCCCGGTGGTCTTTACCGCAATAAGAATTTCCGTATTTCCCAAATTGAAGCAGCAGATACCTGCCCCCCGTGGCTTTTGGATGTTTTTTTTGATCCGCAGACCGCAGGAGGGTTGTTTTTCAGTTTGCCCCAAAAGCATGCGCAAAACCTTGTGGAGAAAATGCGTCGCTCCGGGATTGGCGATGCCGCTGTTGTCGGTGAAGTTGTTGCCGATCATCCCGGTAAAATTTTTATTTACTAGGGGGAGTCAGTTGGCGGTTATATTCACGCCCGAGTCATGAAAGTCGAATCCGTTACAATCAAGAAAGAGACGGAGCTGAATTTTAGAAAGCTCATGGACATAGTTGAGCCCGATGACTCATTAGTCTTGCTGATGCAGGGCAGTCCTGATCCCGATGTCATCGCTTCGGCGATGGCGCTGCGCGAAATTATCCAGCGGACAAAAGGCTTGGCCAAAAGTGTTTTTGTTTCCACGGAGCCATTGATCAGACAGCAGAATCACGAATTTGTTTCTTCCATGCGTCTTTATATTCAATTAATTAATCAAGTGGATTTGAATTCCTACCGTTTAATAGCGCTTTTGGATGCCCAGCCTTCTTTTTTTGATGAAGCATTAAGCTTCATAAAGCCGCAGATTGTTTTCGATCATCACCCCCGCGAAGGAAACTGGCAAGCGGATGTGGAAGATATCCGGCCTGACTACGGCGCTTTATCCAGCATCTTAACCGAGTATTTGCTTTGTGCCCGCGTGAAAATTCCCCGTAACTTGCACACGGCTCTGCTTTATGGAATCAAATCGGATACGGACAATTTTGATCGTGCCACCATTATTGAAGATATCAGCGCTTATACCTATCATACAAAACACGCCAATATGCGACTGATCCGCCGCATAGAACTTAATCAAACGCCGGGCAGTTTTTTGAAATATTACGATCACGCCTACCATCACATGAACAATTTTCACGGCCGGCGGGTTTGTTATCTGGGAGGCGTTGAAAGCGCTGATGTTTGCGTTCAGATCGCTGATTTTTATTTGCGTTTAATCGGCACTTACTACGTTGTTGTGGCCGGAAGCGTCGGTGATAAGTTCATCATTATTTTTCGTGGTGATGGTTATAGACAGGATTGCGGCGCAATCGCGCAAAGGGCTTTCGGGTTAATCGGTAAAGGCGGTGGACATAGAAGCGCCGCACGAATTGAAGTTCCTCTGGAAGCATTGAAAGAAAAGTTAGGCGGCGATTTATCCCAGAGAAACGTTGACAGATTTCTTTTTCAAAGCCTGAGAAGAGATCAAAAACCTGATTCCGCCGGACATTAAAAAGGTATTGAAAAAACACTTGTTTTAGGGCTGTTCAAAAATGTTCAGATGCAAGGCGCGCAAAAACTGTACCGTGAAGCGTATAATAGATATACGTTGAGCGGTGCGGTTTGAAGCGCAACGCAGCAGACTATGTGCCCTTCAGGGTATGAGCGTTTTTCAACAGTCCCTTAATATTCCACTAAAAATGCCGGAAAGGAAAACTTATGAAAGACGTCGGATTTAAAAAAGAAATAACAACAGGCTGCTACCTCGATCCTTTTAATGGTTTTCAGGAAAAGAAAATACCTATTGAATTGCGTTACGATGAGATCACCGGCGTGTCGAGCCGCATTTTACCTTATCGCGTCCGTCCAGCCCAAAGGACTGACTTAGATTATTATTTGGAAAAATCGCCGGAATCGTTATGTCCTTTTTGCTCTGATCTTTTTGAAAAGACAACTCCCAATTTCATGCCCAATATTATTGAAGAAGGAAAATTTCGCCGGGGAGAAGCATGCCTGTTTCCTAACGCCTTTCCTTATGATCAAAACAACAATGTGGCAATTTTATCGCCACGGCATTTCATCGGACTGGATCAACTGACAGCGGATACGATGCGCGACGGCTTTGCCGTCTGCCGTGACTATTTTCACCGCGCCGCCGAATTGAATCTTGGTTATAAATATTGTTCAATTAACTGGAACTATATGCCGCCGGCCGGCGGCGGGCTGATTCATCCGCATTTGCAGACAATTGCCGGACATAAACCCACTAATTTTATGCAGCGACTTTTATCCAGTGCCCAGAATTACGCTGCTGCTGCAAATGGAGACAACTTATGGCGTAATTTGATTGCTTTGGAAAAAAACGCGAAAGAGAGGTTCATTGCCAGCACAGGCACTATCAGCTGGCTGACCAGTTTTGCGCCGAAGGGCATGGCCGGAGAAATCGATTTTATTTTTCCGGAAAAAACATCATTTTTTGATTTAACGGAAGCTAATTTCAACGAACTCCTAACAGGACTATCGAAGGTATTTGGCTATTTGTACGCGAATAACTTTATAAGTTTCAACATGGCGTTTTATGCCACAATGATAAACAATCGTTATTTTTGCGTGCAGGGAAAGATTGTGCCGCGCTTTGTGATTAATCCATTGGGAACGAGCGATTTGAATTATTTTGAAAAGCTGCACAATGAAATTATTTGCCCGACCGTTCCGGAAGAGCTATGCCGTGAACTCCAGCCTTATTTTAATACTGGGCTATAAAGAATTTCTCAGCCAACAACGTGAAATAAAAATGACCGCAGAATATAAGATGGAATATCGATGTTTTCCACTTTTTCCCTTTGCACCTGCCGGAAATTACTGTATATAGCGTAACCTAAAATATATATGAAAGGTTTACAATATAGCGTTCCTATCACATCCCTTATTTCGTTTAACTTCCATTTTATTATATCTGCTGGTTATGATGCCGAAAGTTGCCTTGGCTGTAAACTTTTATGACGGCGCACGTGCAAAGCAGGGCGCCTATTTTCTTACATATTCTTCTGTTTACACCGCCGACGAGACGACCGATAAAAACGGAAGCACGAGCAAAAAAGATTATGGACTCGTAAGCGAGCAAGAATTGCTCCGCTTTTGCTATTACTCACCTGATTTTGTTACGACCGTACTTATCCCGGCCGGAGGTATGGATATTCATTCCCTGCATCAGAATTCGTCAGGGCTGGGTGATATCAATCTCGGCGCCGGTTATTTCCTGCCGTTTAAACAGGTTGATATTTTGCCGATGATATTCGTGGAATTTCCAACAGGAGAATACAACGCCTCAAAAGCGGTCAATATCGGCTCGAATCAGTACGACATCAAGCCAATGATTTTTCTTTACAAATCTTTCGGTGATTTCAGTATTGATGCCGCCGTGAAATATTACTTCCGGTTGAAAAACAACACTACCGACGTCTCGCCGGGAGATGAGTTATATCTGCAGTGCCTTTTGGGCTACAATCTGACAGACAAACTTAAATTAGGACCTTCGATTAACTGGATGATCAGCAAAGATAAAGAGCAACACGGAGTATCGGTGAGTAACAGCGCCAGAGAAACCCTTTCCTTGGGCGCCGATGTCTATTATCGTTTTTCATGGCTTAGTGTTACATTCACTTATCTTTACGACGTGCATACCGAAAATTCGCCCAAGGGGCATTTCTTCCAGATCAAAACCGTTTACCTCTTTTAGTTGTTTTTAATCAAAAAATGGCGAAGACTTCTACGTGTCAAGAAAATTAAACCAAAGATAAAAAATATGGTTTATTGGCTTTACCTACTTATAAAGCATATGACCACCAATAAAAATTTGAGGATTACGGGTAGAAAATTCGATATACTTAGATAAAAAAAGAACTGAAAACTGAACTACAAACGCCGGCAAGCCATGATTAGTGAACGTATGCAGAGATCGTTAATGGCAAATGTCAAAAAAAATATTAGACCCTTATTCCTGCCACAAAACTTGATCGGTAAACTGAAGATGGGAAACGTACCAAGGGGGCGGGTTTACAGTCCACCCCCTTGATAGTGATGATTGAATAATTATGGTGCTTGTTAAAAACTATTTCTTCGCTTTTGGTTTTGGCGTGGAAGCCGGAGGGGCCACGAGCATGGATGCCTTGCCAGCCTTCACATCCAGCAGTTCCACTTCAAAGACCAATGCCGCACCACCGGGAATAATGGGCGGACGCCCTACGTCACCGTACGCTATATCCGACGGACACACCAATTTGGCCTTGCCGCCGACTTTCATCATGCCGATCCCTTCCGTCCAGCAAGGAAAGATTTGATTCAGCGGAACTTCAATGGGCTGGCCGCGCTTGATGGAGCTCTCAAATTCCTTGCCGTCAGCAAGAGTGCCGGTGAAGTGAATTTTAACTATGTCAGTGGCTTTAGGCTGAGCGCCTGTGCCCGCTTTAATTTCTTTATAGATCAAGCCGGAAGCTGTTTTTTGTGCGCCTTTTTCGGCAGCGGCTTTTTCTAAAAGCGGCTTAGCCAGCGCTTTTTGTTTTTCAGCGGCTTTAGCCATACGGGCCTTAGCCAGTTCTTTTAGTTTCTGCATACTGGCTTTTGGATCTATCGCCAGTTTCTTGCCGGCAGACGCGTCGGACATGCCCTGCTGAACATATTTCAACTCTTCTGGAGACAGGTTGAAAATTGACAGTTGTTGGTTAATACTAACGCCTAAGGCATAGAAGGCCTTCTGATCTTCTGTTTTCGGTTCAGGGGAACAGGCCGGAATAAACAACAGAGCAACAAAAACAATAAACATCAATTTACGCATAACAATCCTTTCTTTTCTTGTTAAATTTTAAAATTGATCTTTGCCCCAAGACAAAGAGTTTAATCAAATCGAAAGAAATATTTTCATCCAGAACAATGAAAGCGTTGGCCACCAACATTGATTTCAGAATGCCGGAACCCTGCTTTGTTTTATTTTTTTGATAAGAGATTGCTTTCTTTTAACGCGAATATAGGGAATTTCCGTTTGTATGTCAATTATTATTAAAGTAAACATTACCAATTGAAATCTACAATTAAAATAATAAACCTTGTTCCGAAGCTTACAGGAAGAAGTGTTTGAGTGGTAACAGCTTTTCTCAATTTTGTGTCCTAATCTTTGTCTATTTCATATTGAGCTTTTTTTTGAACATTTCAACAAAGGGGCCATCCTCGCGCCAGACACGGCATGTATTAACAAGAAATTCAAGGATCATTTTTGCACGATCAGGATCAAAAACTACTTGTTTCCTTGATTGATATGTCGCATATCCCTGAATTGCAGCCGGGGCCATCGCCAGAATAAGTTCCACCAGGTGAGTGCAGCCCTTTTTGCCTCCGGTCAATTTTTTTACTTTTGCCGTAAAGCCTTTGGTAATAGTCAAGCCCTTTATGGGCGCGAGGCACCCGATAGTTTCACGGCACGCTTCCCTTGGGACAGATATCAGATCGACATCAATATCCTCAATCAAAAGATTAGAACAATTAACCAGCAGCCGAATGGCCATGTGATGAATTACGCCACTTGGAAACTTTTCACCGGTCATCGGATGAGATTCCTGGAAACGATCATCTTTGAGGAAACCTTCCACAATCATCCTTTGTTCATCATAATCGTATGTCGTTACTTCTATATTTCGTGTGTGCAGCTTTTCCCCTTTTGATTTCCAAATGGATTGCATTTTGTTTTGATTCTCCTAATAATATTTTAGCAAACTTGAGATGCTTGTTTTCCCCGTTTACCGCCTGGTTTTCCGGCAGTGTCACAGTACTTCAAGCATTACCATTTGCACTCTCGCATGGTTCTCAAAATCAGTCAAACATTGAGTTCAGGAAGAAAGAAATTAAAGAAACGCGGGCGGTCGGTTCCCGATAAGAACCGGGAACCCGACTATATCGGGATTAATAGCCGTCTGTTCTATCATCAAGCTATCAGAGAAATAAATTTTACCGGCAATCCATGCAAATCGACAAATCCTTTAGGGGCACGCCGGTCTTTTTACTGATGTATTTCAGTTGATCCACGGGCGCGAAATAACGGCCGCAGGTATCACAGGTTTGCATTTTAAAGGTGCGCCCCCAGATCTTTCTCTTATTTTCAGTTGTCTCCATTTCAATATGACCGGTGGGACAAACATAGGCGCACGCTCCACAGCCGATGCAAACGTCTGAATTTTCATTATAAGGAGGGCCGACAGTTTTATGTGAACCGCGGCAGGATAATCCGATCGCGTTGACGCCGACAACTTCTTCGCACACGCGCACGCAGGAACGGCAAAGAATACATTTGCCTTTATCCGAATCGGCCACAAAACGGGGCTGAGTATCAACACCAAGCTCTTTGGCCAGCTTTTGCAAAACTTCGGACTCGGGACAGCGCGCCAGCAACAATTCCATAACCAAGCGACGGACATTTTGCACCCGTTCACTTTTAGTATCTACAATCAGGCCTTCTTCCACGGTATAAAGACAGGAGGTGACAATCCGGGTCCGATTCCCTTTTTTAATTTCCACAACGCAGAGTCTGCAGGAACCGGAGCGTGATACTGATTCATGCGCGCATAGTGTGGGTATACTAATTCCCGCAGCACGAGCTGCCTCCAGCACTGCCGTGTCTTTTTTCGCCGTTACATTCTTGCCGTCAATGATTAAATTTACCATCTTCCATCCTACCTTTTATTCAACGGTTATTGCATCAAATTTGCAGCTCTCGATACACGCGCCGCAACGAGTACATTTATTATTATCAATAGAGTGTGCCTTCTTCTTTTCGCCGCTGGTTGCCTGCGTGGGGCACACCTTGATACACATGCCGCAGCCGGTGCATTTATCAGCATTAATGCTGTAAGTGATCAGCGCCTTGCAGACACCCGCCGGACAGCGGTGATCTTTGATGTGTGCGTCATACTCTTCGCGGAAATATTTAAGCGTGCTTAGAACCGGATTGGGAGCGCTGCCGCCCAGGGCGCACAGAGAACCGTCAGCAATCGCCCGTGACATTTTTTCCAGCAAATCTATGTCTCCTTCTTTTCCCTTCCCGGCGCAGATGTCTTCCAGAATTTCCCTCATGCGGCGGACGCCTTCTCTGCAGGGAACACATTTACCGCAAGATTCTTCCTGCAAAAAGGCAAGAAAATATTTGGCTACATCAACCATACAGGAGCGATCGTCCATAACGATCATGCCGCCGGAACCCATCATGGAGCCGACTTCATAGAGTTTATCGAAATCCACCGGCAAATCGAGCAGGCTCTCCGGGATACAGCCGCCTGATGGTCCGCCGGTTTGCACGGCTTTAAACTTCCGGCCGTTGGGAATACCTCCGCCGATGTCATAGACGATTTCGCGCAGTTTCATTCCCATGGGAACTTCCACGAGCCCTGTGTTATTTATCTTTCCCACGAGCGAGAATATCTTGGTGCCTTTGCTCTTTTCCGTGCCGATGGAATTGTACCAATCAGCTCCGTTATTGATGATCAAAGGAACGTTGGCCCATGTTTCCACATTGTTGAGCACGGTGGGCTTGTCCCAGAGACCCTTTTCCACGGCGTGGACATACTTGGCGCGAGGCTCTCCGGCGCGCCCTTCGATAGAGGCAAAAAGCGCCGAAGATTCGCCGCAGACAAAAGCTCCGCCGCCCTTATTAATGGAAATATCAAAACTGAATTTGCTTCCCAGAATATTTTTTCCCAGAAGACCTGCTTCTCTGGCGCTCTCGATAGCCATCATCAGATGAATGACGGCCAGAGGATATTCATTGCGCACATAGATATAGCCTTCGGAAGCGCCAATCGCGTAAGCGCCGATGATCATACCCTCGACGACACTGTGGGGATTGCCTTCCATGAGACTGCGATCCATATAGGCTCCGGGGTCTCCCTCGTCGCCGTTGGCAATTATGTATTTGGGTGATCCGTGCGCCTTGCGGCAGCCTTCCCATTTTGTGCCGGCTAAAAATCCGCCGCCGCCGCGTCCCCGGAGACCGGCTTTTTTAATTTCATCAATAATTCCCTCGGAGCTCATTTCACTTAGGGCTTTGGCCAACGCGGTGTAGCCGCCGATAGCCAGATATGATTCGATCAGCGTGGGATCTATAATGCCGTTGGAGCCGAAAACCAGACGTTTCTGTTTCTTATAGAAGGGCACGTCTTCTTCTTTCATCACCGTCTCGGAGCTGACCGGATCTTTGTAGAGAAGTTTTTCGATGACCTCGCCCTGCATCACTGTTTTAGTTATAATATCGGCAACGTCTTTTTCCTTGACCTGCTGATAAAAAATCTTCTGCGGATGGACAACGACCAGCGGACCTCTTTCACAGAAACCGAAACAACCGGTCGCGCGAACTTCCACATCGATATTTTGTTTTTTTATTTCGGCTTCGAGTTCTTTTTTGACTTTGATACAGCCGTAACCGCGACAGCCGGTACCTGCGCAGATCGTCACCAGTTTTTTCTGCGGATCGTAGTTTTCTTTGAGTTGGTTTTGAATTTGGCGCAGGGCCTTGGCGTCAGTAATTTTTATCATGATTGTTGCGCCCCCTCCTTCATTTTGCCGATAATTTTATCCACTTTGGCCATGGTTACCTGTCCGTGATATTCAGTATCGATAACCACAACGGGGCCAAGAGCGCAGGCTCCCACACAGTTAACTGTTTCGAGTGTAAATTTCTTGTCAGCGCTGGTTTCGCCCGGCATTATGCCGAGGGTCCTCTCCATCTTATCCTGAATAGCGGCCGCGCCGCGGACATGACAGGCTGTTCCCATGCAAACTTTAACGATGTGTTCACCACGCGGTTTCAGACTGAAAGCGTTATAAAAAGTAGCCACTTCGTAAACGCGGCTGGCGGGAATTCCCAGTGCTTTACCTGCGGCCGTCAGGGCTTCTTTGGGAAGGTAATTAAATGCTCCCTGAATATCCTGTAACACGGCAATCAGCTCGCTTTTATCGCCTTTGTGTTGCTTGACGATTTGTTTTGTTTTTAGTTTGATCTCACTGGCTTTTGTCATGCTTTTTTCACCTCAATATTCTTGAAGGGTTCCCCCTGTTTTTCAATCCCAGGCTTTAAGGTACTTGGCTTTGTCCAATATCTTCTGGTATTCGCTTTCTACCTTTTTCTGAATTTTTTGAATTTCTGCTTCGCCCAGATGACGGAAGCGTCCCTGCGCTTTGAAATAATCTTTGACCGGCTTTAATTTTTTCGGCATTTCCGAAGAAATCTTATATTTGCCGTTTTCCACTTCATACAGCGGGAAAACGCCGGATTCAACGGCCAGACGTCCCATAGCAATGGCCAGATGAGAACCGCAACGCCAGCCGGTGGGACAGACCGTGAAACAATGAATGTAAGAAGGGCCTTTGATGCTTTTGGCCTTTTCCACCTTACGGATAAAATCCAGCGGATAGCTGGGGCAGGCGGTAGCCACATAAGGCACACCGTGAGCAACCATGATTTCGGCCATGTTCTTTTTCCAGGTTTTTTGCCCGGAACTGACTTTTCCCGCCGGAGCGGTGGTGGTGGAAGCGCCCATCGGCGTGCCGCTGGAGCGCTGGATGCCTGTGTTCATGTAAGCTTCGTTGTCAAAGCAGACAAAAAGCATATCGTGGCCGCGTTCCATCGCGCCGGAGAGCGCCTGCATGCCGATATCCATTGTGCCGCCGTCGCCGGCCATACCGACAACTTTGATGTAGCGATCATCAATTTTTCCTTTTTTGCGTAATCCCTTTAGTCCAGCTTCAACACCTGAAGCAACTGCCGCCGCGTTTTCAAAAGCCACATGGATCCATGGAACTTCCCAGGCGGTCGTCGGAAACAGGCTTGATATGATTTCCATACAGCCGGTTGCGGAAGCAATGACGGTATTTTCACCCAGGGCTTTGCACATCAGCCGCACCCCCAGAACCTCGCCGCAACCTTGACAGGCACGGTGACCGGCGGATAATAATTCTTTTTTGTTAATCAGCCGCGGGGCATATAAATCGAAATTTTCTACGGTATTCATTATTCTCTCACTCCCCAAAATTCATAGGTGTCCACTGCCTTATTGGCCGTATCAGCAATAACTTTTTCGAACATATGAACAAAATCAGGCACGGTAACGTCACGGCCGCCAAGTCCGATAATGTAATTATAAATCGCGGGACGCTGGGTTTCGGCATACAAAGCCGATTTGATTTCTGAAAACACGGGACCGCCGGGACCGCCGAACGACACGGCGCGGTCGGTGACAATCAGTTTTTTCGCGTTCTTCACCGCGGCCTTGATTTCCGCAAACGGAAAGGGTCGCCAGAGTCTAAGCTTAATAAGGCCGGCTTTGACGCCTTTGGCCCGCAATCCATCAATGGCCATTTCCGCCGTCTCGCCCATGGAGCCCATCGTTAACATCAGGATGTCCGCGTCTTCGGCCTTGTATGTTTCCACCGGCTTGTAGGCGCGTCCAAACATTTTCGCCCACTCGTCCCAAATATCGATAATGATCTTTTTGGAATTTATCAGGGCTTCATCTTTAGCTTTCATGATTTCCGTAAAATAGTCGGACATGGCAAAAGCGCCCATCGTTACCGGCTTTGATGGATGCAGCGTGGCATAAGGAACACGCGTTGGCAGAAATTTATTCACCAATTCCTGATCAGGGAATTCCAAAGGTTCCACCATGTGCGTTAATTGAAAACCATCGATATTGACACAAACCGGCAACTGAACATCTTTATGCTCGGCGATTTTGAATGCCTGAATGGACAGGTCAATCGATTCCTGACCGTTTTCCGCAAAAAGCGAAATCCAGCCGGAATCGCGCTGCGGCATAATATCGGAATGATCATTTAAAATATTCAAAGGACCGGAAACCGCCCGGTTGGCTATTCCCATGACGATCGGCAATCTCATTCCCGAAGCAATGGGCAGGAGTTCGTGCATCAGCATCAATCCCTGAGAGCTTGTTGCCGTGTAGACGCGGGCACCAGTACCCGACGCGCCGATAACCGCGCTCATCGCCGAATGCTCGGATTCTACAGTTACAAATTCCGCGTTTATTTGACCATTAGCCACGAGATCGGAGAGATGTTCTGCAATGTGTGATTGGGGCGTAATGGGATAAACGGCCGCCATGTCAATATCGCACTGTCCTACGGCTTCCGCTACGGCAACTGCCACTTCCATTCCAACGCGTTTTGCCATACTTATCCCTCCTCCACCATTGCTATCGCTCTTGGCCAGCATTCGTGTGCGCAAATACCGCACCCTTTACAATAATCCATGTTCGCCTGGAAAAATCCGTCTTCGCTTTGTTGTACGCAGCCTTCCGGACAAAAAATATAGCAAATGCCGCATTTAATACATTTCTGATTGTTCCAGACGGGCCTTTGCGCACGCCAGCTTCCCGTATGATATTCACTGGCGCTGCCGGGATCGAAAACGACACAACCCGTTGTAATTTCCTGCCAGGTAGCCAGTCCTTTCCTCTTTGTCATGATTTAAATACCTCTTAATTACTTGTTTTAATCTCTTCGTAAGCCCTTTTCATCGCATTGAGATTTTTCTGGGCTATTCTGCCAAAACGATGTTCCACCGCTTCTTTCATTTCCTCGAGTCCCATGACACCGATAATTTTCAGTAGCGCTCCGATCATCGTGGTGTTGGCAATGGGCACGCCCATTTCCTTGCGCGCGATGCTGGTGCCGTCAACAGTGGCTACAAAACCGCTGAAGTTAAGATCTTTTTTGATTTCCTCCGGAGTTTTCGGCGTGTTCACAATCAACTTTCCATTTGGCTTTAAACCGTCGATGACATTCACCAGGCCGATCAAACTTGCGTCCAGCACAATCACAACATCCGGCTCGTAGATTCCTGAACGGACCTTGATTTTCTTTTCATCAATACGGCTGAAAGCGGCAACAGGCGCTCCTCTTCTTTCCGGACCGAAACTGGGAAATCCCTGAGCATATTTTCCCGCGCTGATTGCCGCCACGGCAAGCAGTTCCACGGATGTCACTGCTCCCTGACCGCCACGTCCATGCCATCTAACTTCTATCATTTATCTTAATCTCCTTATAATGTTACAAAAAATGACTGTCATTCATAATATAGAAGCATTTTGGAGTCAATATCTTTTCATCATTTTTGGAAATAATTATTATATCAATATGTTACGTAACTTATTACGCTCATAAGCGTGTAAAAAATGACTGACGTTCAAAATATTGAAACATTTTGAACGTCCCTATTTTTTTATGTTTTTAAAAATGATGGTTATATTGATGTGACAGGGGCTGTTCAAAAATGTTCAGATGCAAGGCGCGCAAAAAACCGAACCGCGAGGCGTATATATGGGTATACATTGAGCGGTGCGGTTTGCAGCGCAACACAGCAGATGAGCGTTCGCGTGACCTTCAGGTTATTTCAACAGCCCCGGACACGCCACTTGTTCTGTTCGGAAAGATATAGATCATTGCCCTGAGGATCGTTGATGACGACAAGAGGCAAATCAACAATTGTTAATTTTCTAATTGCTTCTGGTCCCAGATCTTCGTAGGCGACCAGTTCCATCTTTTTCACGCACTGGGACATCAGGGCGGCAATACCGCCGATCGCGCCGAAATAAACAGCTCCATATTTTTTCAGCGCCGCAACGACATCGGGCGAACGCTTTCCCTTGCCGATCATTCCCCTAAGGCCGTTTTCGATTAATTTCGGAGTGAAGAAATCCATCCGGTAACTGGTTGTGGGACCGATGGAACCAACAACCTTGCTGGGCGGAGTCGGTGTCGGAGCCGCATAAAATAAAACAGCGTTCGGCAAATCAATGGGCAGAGCTTCGCCTTTTGTCAGAGCCTCATAGAGGCGCCTGTGAGCGACATCGCGGGCTGTATGAACTTCGCCACTCAATAAAATCATATCACCGGCATGAAGTGAAGTGACAATTTCATTTGTCAAAGGTGTCTGAATTTTTCGTGGTGCTGCCATTTAAATTTCCTTATTTCCGCTTGCGCTTAGAATATGCTCCGCTTTAAATCATTCCGGGATGGATGTGAGAAGTCTTATGTTTAAAGATATCTCCCCGCACATTCGCCGGGCTTGCGCCTGCTATCTACATGACAATTTATTAATTAGTATTTTTCGCCTTTCAGTTCTTCAACGTATAATTCGGCGCTGTATATCGCATTAGCCCCGTCACCTGCAGCCGTTACCACTTGCCGGAACTGTTTTACCCGGCAGTCTCCGGCGGCAAATATGCCGGCAACTGAAGTGCGCATATTATCGTCCGTTATGATGTAACCGCCTGCGTCTAATTTTAAAATATCATGGAAAAGGCCGGTATTGGGAGTCCTACCGACAAAGATGAAGACGCCTTCCGCGGAAATTTCGTTAATTTTCCCGGATTGAACATCGGCTACCTTCACTCCGGTGACGAAATCCCGGCCGGAAATCTCCGTAAGTTTTACACCCCAGACAAATTCAATTTTCTTTTCGGCAAATGCNNACTTTTTTGGCAAAATGAGTCAAAAAGAGAGCTTCCTGAACCGCCGTATCGCCGCCGCCGACAACAACGACATCTTTATTTCTGTAAAATGGTCCGTCACAGGTAGCGCAGTAGGAAACTCCTTTTCCGGCAAATTCCGCTTCGCCGGGGATTCTCAGCTTGTTCCATTGCGCTCCGGTTGCGGCAATTACGCTTAAAGTCCTGAAGGATTCATCTTCTAAGGTAACATCCCAGATAACAGGCGCGGCGGCATTATTTTTGATTGCGGAAACATCTTTGGTTATTATTTCCAGACCGAATTTAAGAGCTTGTGTTTTAAAGAGCTGCATCAGTTCAAATCCATCAATGCCGTCAGGAATTCCCGGATAATTTTCGATCAGGTCGGTAATGGTTATTTGACTTACCGTTGCCGCGCCTTCCAAGAGCAATGTTTTGAGCCCGCTTCTGGCGGCGTAAATGCCCGCGGTATAACCTGCCGGTCCGCCTCCGATAATTATTGTATCATAATCATATTCCGGCAATTTTGCTTTGCTCACGAAAAGTGCCCCCCTCTTTGACGTTTTGTTTTTTTACTTTAATCAGGATAAGGGGGTTTTGTAAAGTCTAAAATCAAACCTTTATCGCGGATATAATCTCAAGGCAAGTTTTGAGATTATATCCTCCGCTTTACGGGATAATTCGACTAACGCT
>PLMV01000182.1 GCA_003141615.1 Syntrophaceae bacterium | reverse complement strand
GCCGCAAAATTAACCACCGGCAGGCGTCCTAATTCTTTGACTTTTAAGGCCAGTTCGTAGGGAATGCCGTTTGTTTTGGCAAAACCGGTGACTTCTTCCACCGGCATCTGAGCCAACTGACGAATCTCGCGGTTCATGGTTCTCATGTGGCGGACAGCTTCGACAACGTTTCCCGTTCCTGCTTCGCCTTTAGTGCGGATCATTGCCGCGCCTTCGGCAATACGGCGCAGTGCTTCGCCCAAATTACGCGCGCCGCAAACAAANNGAGAATTTTGTCTTATCAATATGGCATTCTTCATCAGCCGGTGTTAGCACTTCACTTTCGTCTATATAATCTATCCGCAATGCTTCCAGAATTTGCGCTTCGACAAAATGACCGATTCTGGCTTTGGCCATTACCGGTATTGATACGGCTTTCTTGATTTTAGCAATCATTGCCGGATCGGACATTCTGGCCACGCCGCCATCTTTGCGAATATCGGCAGGCACTCGTTCCAGGGCCATAACAGCCACCGCTCCGGCTTCTTCCGCAAGCTTTGCCTGCTCAACATTTGTTACATCCATAATGACGCCGCCTTTTAACATTTGCGCCAGTTGGACATTTAATTCATATCTTTTTGCATCCACTTTAATTCGCCTCCTAACTTAATATACTTATTATAATACTTCACAAGTGAGTTGCCTAGTGAAAAAAATGATCAAACTACCAAAGCATTCTTGTTTTAATTTGATGTTCATTTAAATATTGCTTTATTTCGGCAATTGTATAGGTGCGGTAATGCACCATAGAAGCGATCAATGCCGCATCAGCTCTGCCTTTGGTCAAGACTTCGACCAAATGTTGGGGTTTTCCGGCGCCTCCGGAGGCGATAACCGGAATATGCACATTTTTGGAAATCAGCTCCGTTAGCTTCAACTCGTAACCGTTTTGTGTGCCGTCAGCATCAATGGAATTCAGGCAAATTTCACCGGCGCCGAGCGCTTCGGCCTCTTTTGCCCACCAAAGAGCGTCGAAACCGGTAAATTTTCTCCCGCCGTGGATTACTATTTCGTAGCCCGAAGGAATTTTGCCGGATACATCCACTTTTTTTACATCCATGCCCAGCACAATGCACTGACTGCCAAACGCCTTGGCACCCTGCGTTATTATTTCAGGCTCGTTCACAGCAGCGGAATTAACACTGACTTTTTCCGCTCCGGCCAGAATAACTTTGCGCATATCCTCCAGATTGCGGATACCGCCGCCCACGGAGAAGGGGATAAAAATAGTCTCCGCCACGCGCCGCACCACATCAATCATGATGTCGCGTTTGTCGGAAGATGCCGTAATATCATAAAAAACAATTTCGTCCGCGCCCTGTTCATAATATTCCCGCGCCGCTTCCACCGGATCGCCGATATCCACATTGCCTTTGAATTTAATGCCTTTGGTAAGCTTGCCGTCGCGCACATCCAGGCAAGGAATTATTCTTTTGCTAAGCATTGCCCCTCCACGCGCAGAAATTTCGCAGAATTTGTAAGCCGGGACGGCCGCTTTTTTCCGGGTGAAACTGCATGGCCACAAGATTTTCTTTAGCCAGAACCGAGCAGAATGTCATGCCGTAATCGGTTGTGCCTAAAATCGCTCTTTCATCAGACGGCGCCGGATAATAGGAATGTACAAAATAAAATTCAGCATCCGGCGAAATATCCTGAAAAACCGGATGACTGCGGCGAAAAGAAACGCTGTTCCAACCCATGTGCGGAATCTTTAATGCCTGGCCGTCGGAAGTTAATTTGTCGGGGAAGCGTTTTGTCGAACCTGTGACAAGGCCGATACATTCGGTTTTGTTTTCTTCGCTGGAATCGAGAATAATCTGCGTGCCCAGGCAAATGCCCATTAAAGGTTTTCCGGTTGTTAACCATGTTTTCAGCCAGGTATCGAGTTTCTTTTCACGCAGATAAGCCATTGCTTCGCCCGCCGCGCCTACTCCCGGAAAAATCACATGCGATGCCGCATCGAGTTTCTTGATATTGTCAGTTACGACAAATTCCTGCCCGATATTTTGCAGCGCGCGCGCCACACTCGTGATATTTCCGGCGTTATAGTTAATAATTGCAATCATAAATTTATTCACACCAAACCGATGAACTTGTAGCAATTTTTATGCTCAATTTACAGCTAATTTTTTATCCTTATATAATGTTTCCCCTGATACGAGTCCCGCCGCGACAACTCTTTATTAATAGAGTTTAACACGTCTAATTTATTCATTGCCCAGTCAGGCGCAAGGAAAATATCGTGGTAGCCGTCGGCGGTAAGGCGTTGAATCACCATTTCGGGCGGCAAAATCTCTAAAACATCAGCCACTAAAGAAACATATTTTTCTTTAGTTATCATGCTTATAGTTCCTTTTTTATACATCTCACCAAGGGCGGTTCCTTCCAGAGCCAGCAGAGAATGAATTTTAATTCCATTAATTGGCAAAGCGGCAAGAGTCCTGGCTGTTGTTAATACATCTTCGTCGCGCTCCTCCGGCAAACCGATAATAATGTGAACACAAATGTTCAGGCCGCTTCCGGCAAGGGCATTCACCGCGTTCAGGAATTGCTGATAATTATGCCCCCGGTTGATGAACTGCAAAGTCTTGTCATGAATAGATTGCAGGCCCAGCTCCACCCAGATGTGATATTTTTTCGCGTATCCACCTAATAACTCGATAACGTCAGGTCCGAGGCAATCCGGCCTTGTGCCGATGGAAAGGCCGATAACGTCTTCCTGCGCCATTGCTTCATCATAGATTGCTTGCAATTTTTCCACCTGAGCGTAAGTATTTGTAAATGTTTGGAAATAAGCAATAAATTTTGAGGCCTGCGGTTTGTAATACTTTTTCCCGCTCGCAATTTGATCGGCAACTGACGGTAGTTCGCCCTTCTGGCGCAGTTTTGAACCTCTGCCGTCGCAGTAAATGCAGCCGCCTATGGCCACATGTCCGTCACGGTTGGGGCACGTAAAACCGGCATCAATTGCCAGTTTGTGCACATTACAGCCGAACAGATTTCGCCAGTAGCTTTTCAGATCATAATAATTTTTGCTGTTTTTCCAAAAATCCGGTTTAGCCAAGGCCACCTCTTTTTTTGTTGTGTTTTTACAGTCTATGCCGTAAAAAACATCCATTGACTTGGACAACAAGCGCATTTCCCGCGGTTTGCCGCGAGTCCGTCATTCCGGCGAAGGCCGGAATCCAGAAGTGCAAACTGGATGCCGGATCAAGTCCGGCATGACAAAGATACCCCGAAGCTTGCTTTGGGGTTTATACCCATAATTGAAAACTTTTACTATTGATTTTATACAAGCGCAAGTAATCGGATTGGGAGCAGATAAATTGATTGATAATTATGATGTCCTGGTAATCGGCGGCGGGCATGCCGGCTGCGAAGCAGCTCTGGCATCGGCGCGCATGGGTTGCCGGACAATTTTGTTTAATATTAATTTGGATTCGATAGCGCTCATGTCCTGCAATCCGGCAATCGGCGGGCTGGCTAAAGGACAATTGGTAAAAGAAATTGACGCTCTTGGCGGCGAGATGGGCAAAGTTACCGATAAAACCGCCGTGCATTTTCGGATGCTTAATGCTTCCAAAGGGCCTGCCGTTCATTCTTCGCGGATGCAGTGCGATAAGCAACTCTACCGCCTGACGATGAAATCGGTGGTCGAGAATCAACATAATCTCAACATCCGGCAGGCTATGGTCGAAAGCCTAGTAATTGAAAACGGCACGATAAAAGGGGTGCTGGATCAAAGCGGTTATTTTTACGGCGCGAAAAAAGTTGTCATTACCACCGGCACTTTTTTAAACGGTTTGGTTCATATAGGCGCTTCGCAAACACCTTCGGGACGCGCCGGAGAACTGGCTTCCATCGGGCTGGCAAACAATCTCAAACAACTTGGTTTTGAGATAGGCAGAATGAAAACAGGAACTCCACCTCGCCTGCGCGCTTCCTCCATTGATTTTACAAGCCTTACGCGGCAGGACAGCGATCCCGAACCCCTGCCCTTTTCCTTTACCACCAGCGCTCTGCGAACGGAGCGCCTGCCTTCATATTTTACGGCTACTTCCACGGAAACTCATCGCGTGATTCGCGAGAATATTCAGCACTCACCTCTTTATTCCGGCATCATTAAAGGCGTGAGCGCCCGCTATTGTCCTTCGCTGGAAGATAAAGTCATGCGCTTCGGTGAGCGCGAAAGCCATCCGGTGGTGCTGGAGCATGAAGGACTCGAAACGCAGGAAGTTTATGCCAAAGGTTTGGGCAACTGTCTTCCGCTGGAATTGCAATATCAGATTGTGCGCAGTGTTAAAGGCTTGGAACAGGCGCAAATCATGCGCCCGGCTTACGCAATAGAATATGATTTTGTTCAGCCTACACAACTCAAACCAACGCTGGAGACAAAATTGCTTGAAGGCCTGTATCTGGCCGGTCAGATAAACGGCACATCCGGTTATGAAGAAGCGGCGGCGCAGGGTCTTTGGGCGGGCATCAATGCCGCCCGCGCCGTGCAGGGCGCGCCCGTTTTTATTCTGGATCGTTCCGAAGCCTACATGGCGGTGATGATCGACGATTTGGTCACGCGCGGCGTCGATGAACCCTACCGCATGTTTACCTCGCGCGCCGAATACCGACTAATTCTGCGGGAAGATAACGCCGTCATCCGTTTGATGGGCAAGGGCTGTGAACTGGGGCTGATTGACCGTGCACATTATTTATCTTTGCAGGACAAAATACTTCAGATTGAACAGGGAATTAAGCGGCTGCAAGCATCACCGATCAACCCAACGCCGGAAATAAACGAAACATTGGCAAAACTTCCATCACCGCCATTAAATAATCACACCACTCTTTACGGCCTGCTGAAACGTCATGAAATCTCCTATGACAAGCTGGCTGGTTTTCCCGGATGGGAGCCGCAAAACGATTTCTTCGTTAAACAGCAGATAGAAATTGAAACGAAATATGAAGGATATATCAAGCGGCAATTTGATGCCGTGAAAAAATTAAAAGATCAGGAAAAAAAGAAAATCCCACCGGATTTTGATTATAACTCCGTCCCCGGTCTCTCCAACGAATTAAAAGCGAAACTCACAAAAGTAGCGCCGCAAACTCTTGGCCAGATGGAACGCATTATAGGCATGACCGAAGGCGCGATTTCTGCTGTGTTGATCATGATGAAGAAAAACGAGTTCACAAATGATCCTAAAAAAGAAAAAAGTTAAACGAAAAAGGGAAGTTCATATGTTAATTGTTAAGTGCATAATGAGAGAGGAAACATATGCAAAAGGTATCAGAAGTCTATGAAAAACTATATCACTATACCAACTGGGATGGATTAGTCGGAATTTTACAATCCAAGACTCTGTGGGCAACTCACTGTAAATTCCTGAATGATTATTCGGAAATCGTTTTGTTTAGAAATAAACTGATTTCATTGCTTCTTCCCCATGTCCGCGAGTTATGTGAAGAATTAATTAAGCAATCTCCACAGTTTGAACAATATATTAACCAGATAGGTGGACTAGACCATGTTGTTCAGCACGAAACGGAAGTATTTGTTGATGCGCAATATGGAGCAACTGGGGATGAAATCTACATCCTTTCATTCTGTGGACAGCATAAGGACCCTCAAATCAATAGTAACGGGCAATTGAGTCAATGGCGTGGTTATGGAACTGGAGGTGGTTTCGCTTTAGTATTTAATACTCAAAAATTTGAAGAAATGCTTGATATAGAAGTAAATGCATACGAATATAATACGATGCATCTTGGTGATCTTGTATATAGCAACGATGAAAATAAGTTAAAAGACGAGCTATCTGAAGACCTATCAATTATAGCAAGTGATGTAAAAAAAATTATCAATCACGCAATATCAAAAGAGAGAGAGAAGACACCTGACCTGAAAAGCTATTTCTCTTTTGTTCGTTGTATCAGCCGATATAAGCATTATGGTTTTAATGAAGAGAATGAAGTTAGAGTGGTTGTTTTGCCCACTGTCATAGATAAAGAGTATTTAAAACTAGCTAGTAGAGATGGTGCTATATTAAAACCTGAAAAAGAGAGAATATTTCGTAACAAAAATGGCCAGCTCGTACCTTATTCCATTACGTTTTCAAGA
>PLMV01000111.1 GCA_003141615.1 Syntrophaceae bacterium | reverse complement strand
CCTGGAAAAAGGAGCTCTCCGACATCCGGCGGGGCGGCTATGAGGCACTGAAAGAAAAAATGCAGGATCCGCGATGGCTTCCCGATGCCGGCCCAGCCGTTTTCCATGAACGCTCCGGGGCGACGGCAGTGGGGGCGCGCATTCCCCTGATTGCCTTTAACATCAATCTCCAGTCGGATGATTTGAGCATCGCGCAGAACATCGCCAAATCCATCCGTCAATCCGATGGCGGGTTCCCGCACGTCAAGGCCCTCGGCATTCCGCTGAAAAGCCGGCGGCTGGTTCAGGTTTCCATGAATCTCACCGACTACCGGGTAACGCCCATCCAAACCGTTTTCGACCGTGTCCGGCAGGAAGCCGCCCGCCACGGCATCGACATTCTAGAGTCGGAACTGATCGGTCTCCTGCCTAGGGCCGCCCTGGCCGATGCTACGACCGAATATTTGAAGTTAAAGGATTTTTCTGATAAGAAATTTCTCGAAGCACACTTGGATTGACGGCGAGCTTGTTGACACCGGCAAAAAAGCGTGTTAAAGGGCACGCCCTCTGATCATCATACTCATCATGCGCCCCTGTAGCTCAGTAGGATAGAGCAACGGATTCCTAATCCGTGTGCCGCGCGTTCGAATCGCGCCAGGGGTACCAATAAAAACAATAGCTTACAGAAATACAACTGTAAGCTATTTTCATTTTTGCTACCCTATTGCTACCCTAAAAGAACGTTTTTCGTGACCTTGGATGATCCTTGTTTTCATTTTTGATTGCTTATTTAGTTTACCTACAAGTCCGCGGTTTTGCGTATTGAATGGAAGTGAGAATTACCAGTTGAAATGATGAGTGCTAGGAAAAATAAGAAAAACAACATTCAGTAGGTAATATTTCAAGAGGGGATATGATGTTGCGGTGAATTATGCATCAAGAAGTACTCCTTCATATCATGGTCCCTATCTCGTACCCCAGTCTGGCTTCCTTTTCCCTCAGAAGGCGAACTGCTTTTCGAAATCGCACATACCTTCTCCCGGACTCAAATATGAGGAGGCCTCCCACGATCATAAAGAAGACTCCCGCAATGAGGTAGAGAATTCCGTCGAGAAATTTTATGACCACAAGGCCGACGGACGTAAAAGCAAGGCCCGTCTGCATGTAAGAGTGCATAGTCCGCTCTCTTGAAAGCAGAGTCTGCTCTTCTGCCATAAGGAGTCTTATATTACCGTCTCTCTCCATACCAATCATCCTTTTCACCGTGAGTGTAGGGGAAACCTGATGAGATGTCAACACTTCCGAATTGCCCTGTTGTCACAAATTTTTATTGACATACTATTGCAATGTGCCTATATTTTCCTTGTGAGTGGTAGGCGAGATAGGTATTACTTTTTTTGTGATGATAATAAAGTAAAAACAAGCATATCATGGAAAAAACGGGTTCGAAACCACGGAAATTGAAAAAAGCGTCTTCTTCAGACCATGAGATAGAACCTGATCTCCGCCTGGACATATATGTCATTGATTCGGGTTGGGAATCATTGGCCCATAGTTATCTGGCCAGTGTCATCGATTTATTCAAGGCATATCTGACAGAACATAACCTGTATATCCTATCACGTGATCAGTCCATTGCCTTTTTGATGGATCACCCCAGTTACATCGGGAGTGATCCGATCATTGTCGTTGTCGATAAAATTGCTCGCACTCTCAATAAACATGAAGGATTCGGCACTCAATTGGAACTTGGGTTGATTAAAGATCCCCATCGAATAGAGTCGCTGATAAAAATGTTTGTGAGGATTGTCAACGACAAGGATAAGATATCTGATATAGCTCATACATTCCGTAAATACAACCACAAGGAAGGAATCAATGGAGCGATCGATATTATCATGGCAAGTTTAGATCACCGTTAATTGATTCTTATGTTTAGAAAGGATGGATATGGAACCTGAAGAGGGCAGATTTACAATTGGGTCGATGATAGCGGTATTTGGCGCCATCATGTTTATGGCGTATATCTATTATCGAATATCTCTCCAGCGTGAGGAACTGAGAGATACCATAAGATTGATTACAGATGAGCATGATCACTTTATCGACGATCTTCAGGCAATGGTTCGATCAGGAACCGTCCGTCCGGTTTCTGGCAATTCATAGACATCAATGACTGAATGAGTTAAAAAACAATCCACAAGAGAAATACTTATCCATTAGACCAAGGAGGAAGCAACCATGCAAGTAAAAGTAGAAAATTTTGATGATCCTATCACAACCATAGGGCAAAAAATTGATGAAACGATCAGTCAGGTTCAAGAAAAACTTCAGAGTGTTTCATCATCCATTGAGAGTTGTATCCCCCCTAAAGTAAAGACGATTACAAAAGAGGCCTTATATTCTACCTCTTATTATCTTGCTTATGGGACCCTGTATGCAACGATGTCAACAATCAAATTCTTTTTGGGAGACAACCCTGTATCACAGGGATTTCGTGAAGGTGCTTCTGCAGCCAAGTCGGCAACATCGAGAGGCCCTGTCAAAAAGGCTCCACAAAAACAGCCTGTTTCGAAACCACAGGGGAAGGCTGCATCTTCCACCAAGAAGAAGGCAGTAAAAACTGTACCTCAAGTCAAATGAGGAAACGCCATAAGTATAGTTTTTAATTATTAAAAGAGAGGAAGTTTTTATGCCTAGCAATCAGAAACAGTTGCTGTATATCTTTCTTGCTTTTGCCGCAGGCTTTGCTGTTGGCTCCAATTGGCCGGAAATCAAAAAAAAAGTGGAGCCATTTCTTAATGCAGGAAGTCAAAAATTCGGTGATCTTTACGCTTATCTTATGCAATTAATGTCTGAACAGAAAGAAAACTTTGACGACCGGATGGCGGAAAAGAAATCCAAGAAAGAGTCCAGTAAAAAAAATACACCTCAAACAGAGTTTGTAGCAAGCATAGCACAAATGTTTGCAGGAACGAATAAAGAGAAATTATCAGAGAATCTTGTAAAGATAATGAAAGATGTGAATTCTGAGGAAATCAAAAAGAAAAAGACAGCAAGACGTAAGAATAAGCCGCAAGTGAAAAAGGTGATGAAGGAAAGTGCGGTTTAACAGACTGCATAAAGGGGAGGTGGTTCCTACGGATGATGTTGATCCCTATCTGCAGAAGATAGGATTGACGTTGAATAAGATAAGAATAATGAATGCTGCCTCAGGGACATGCCGTTGAGAAAAAAGAAAGAAACGGAGAATCCTGAGGGGGGTGTCTTTGTATCGCACCTTAAACTGGGTAAGTTGGCCATTAGGTCTAAAGCGCTTTTTTCGAAACCGGACAATAGGCTGTGCCTTCATTTTGTTCAGAAAATACTTCAGGCTGCGGAAGTACATCAAATAGAGATTTATCCTGTCCATGCCCGTGCCATAGTCAATTATGACAAAGCACGATCCAATGAGAGTAACATCGTAAAAAAAATTTCTTACGCCTTGCGAAACTCATCACGCAAGGTATCCATGAAGCAACCTCTTTTTCTACGCCAGGTTGGCTTTCATGCCATACGTATCGTGCGTTACGGTAAAGTTCTCTCAACGTGGGAAGTTGTCCACAGTATGCCTCAGCGTTTGCATCTTCGCCATCCTCTACTTGGCCAGGTACGGTCTCTTGCATCCCGGATCGAACAGGAAATGGCCGGCGTTTATGGAATTGACGAAATTAAATCAGATTTTACAGCATCGATCCTCATCGTGCGATATGACCGGTCACGCATTGCCTTGTCAGAAATCCTTTTATGGCTCGAAGAATTCATAATGGCTGCGTTGGGAAATCGTATTGAAAGTGAAGGACAAGATTTTTCCCTGGCGCTGAAAACTGTCTCTCTGGGAATTGCGACATTCACTCAATTCGCTTTTCCGGCATTGAAACCGGTAAGCGCGGCCTTCATGCTCTCATCCAATCTCGATACAATTACCGGGGCATTGAAACAAATTTATGAAAAGAAGATAGAAAAAGAGGCGTTAGATTGGATTCTTGTCTTCCTCGCATTGCTAACAGATAGCTACTTTTCAGGGGCTCTGATGATATGGCTCCAGGAAGTCTGGCCGAAATTATTTGCGAAGATGGGCCATCACTATCATAAAAAACTTCTGATTGCACCTCGCCAGTTTCCTTTGACGACGGAAGTTCTTACAAACGGTAAATTAAACAAAACGTTCATCACATCCATTGATGCAGACAGTACAGTTTGTGTGCGCGCCGGCATGGTATTGCCAATAGACGGTCTGGTGCTGGAAGGTACGGCTATTGTCGATGAAAGTTCCATTTTTGGCCCTTCGGAATTAAGGGAAAAGAAACGTGGCGACCGTGTGTTTGCCTCTTCATCCATACTGGATGGTCAACTGTTCGTCCGGATCGTTCACCGAAAAAGTGAAACAGTTGCCGCCAAGATTTCTTCAACAGTAAGCGGTGCCGCAGGGAGTGAATTACCATCCGTTTCGGATACGGCTTTTCTAATAAAGAATATTGCCCCAGCCGTGCTCATTGCTGGAGGCATCGGCTTTATCCTTGGGGGTCCCCAAGCCGCACAGGCGATCATGCGCCCAGATTATTTGACCGGCCCTGTCCATGTGCCGCAGCTGTCACTGCTCCAGGCACTTGTGAATCTTACACGAAAAGGGATTATCATCCGCAGAGGAGACGCCTTGGAAAATCTTTTAAGGGTTGACACTATTGTCGTGTCAGGCGATGTGGGGATAGATCGTGAGAAGTTCCAACAATATACAAAAAATAAGCAGGTCTCAGACGTCATTTATGTCGATGCCGGGGACGCTTCTAAAAACGCATTGATAGAATCTCTCCGGAAGCAGGGAAAGAAAGTTGCGTATCTAAGTTCTTGTGGTGCGGATGGTGATATATTCAAACAGGCGGATATCGGTATTTGTTTTGACGGATTATCATCTCTTGATCATGATGGAGCTCATATTTTCTTCATGAATCCTTCAATCGATCATGTCACTCGTTTATTCGATGAAGCAAAAGAACACAGTAAGAGGATTGCTGCCGGGTATCGTTACACGATCATTCCCAATTTCTTTGGCAGCAGCGGAGCACTTCTGGCCAACTTCCCGCCTATTTTTAACGTTATACTTTCAAATCTCGGTATTCTCGCGATTTATGGTTCAGCGCTTCATGGATTTCGCCATTGTGACCCGGCGGTTGCCGGCAGGAAGTAAATGGCAATCGCAATCATAAATAAACAGCGATAAGTTTTACGCCTTCGATCCAATTGACGTCGCCGGCGTGAGAGGTAAGCGATATAACACCTACAGAGATGAGTACTGCAAAGCGATTTCCAGTTCTTTGGCCTTTTCCTTTTGTGTCTGCACCAATTTGTGAAGCGGCATGATGCCATTAATCATAGCTGCGATGATCGATACGTTGCAGAGCAGCACAGAATGCCAGAGACCGAATCCCATCGTAAAAACACCTGCGACACATACAATGTTGGGAATAACGATCATTTTCCAGCTTGTTTTGATATTCTGCTCCAGGGCTTTGGATATGTCTACGAGGTAACATAGTTTCGCAAGGCTGGCCTCCATAAAGACAACCTGCGCCGTATCCGTTGCGAGGCTCGATGCGCCCCGCAGGGAGACCGAAACGTTGGCCTTTTTCAGGGCAATCGCATCGTTAATGCCGTCTCCAACGAAACATACCGTTCGCCCTTCGCTCTGCAACAATTCGACATATTTTGCCTTATCTTGTGGAAGGACTTCCGCAAAATACCGGTCCATGTTCAACCGTTCCGCAAGGTTGCGCGTTGGTTCCTCATGATCTCCCGAAATAATTGCCAAATGGTTAATGTCACGTTCCCTCAACCCTTTAATGATATCCTGAATCTCAGAGCGTTGAGAAGCCTTCAATTCGATAACGCCTGCCAGTTGCCGATCAACACTAACCATGATGAATGAATGCCCCTTGTCATGGATGTGGGCAACTTCTTGCTCAGTTGCCAGAGGGATTTCGATGCCTTCCATTCTCATGAAACGGGCGCTTCCGACTTTAACCAAACGTCCTTCAATACCTACAGTGATTCCAAATCCTACACGATACATAGACTGATCCGTCACGGGGAGAGACATGTTGAGACTTGTAAATTTCTTCTGTATGGCATAGGCAATCGGATGTGAGAATTTCTGCTCTGCCGCCGCCGCCCATTGGATGATTTGCTCCTCGGAATAACCGTTACAGGAAAGAATACGGCCCACTTCCGGTCTTTCCTTCGTGAGAGTGCCCGTTTTGTCAAAGAGGATCGTATCGACCTTGTTCATTTGCTCAAGGGCGCGGCCATCTTTGATGAGGATACCGCTTTGTGCACACTGGTTCAGGCAAGACAGCATGCCAAGAGGCGCAGCAATTCGAATGCCTGTTCCCAAATCACAGTTCACAATGGCCGTGGCGCCATTTATTCCCATGTAGCTGCTCGCCAACGCGCTAAGCGCCAGGGTGGGAACAACCGCCTTATCTGCAAGGGCTTCTCCACGGGATTGCGATTCCAGCTCATAGGCAAGTGTCGATTGCAATATCTTCGTTATCTGCGATGCCGTAGTTTCACTTCCTGTCTTGTCTACCGAGATGAGTATTTTACCGGCCAGCATAACTGTCGCGGCGTTTACGTGATCGCCCACTGCTTTCTCGGCGGGTACAGCCTCTCCCGTGAGGACATGCTGGTCGATCATGCCAAAACCATCCTTGATGGTTCCGTCGACGGGGATCGTTTCGCCCGTTTTCACAACAACAATATCATCATGAGTCAGGCTCTCAAGGGGGATTTCAATCTCTATATCATCGCGAAGAATCCAGACGAAGCGCGGCTGTTTGCCGAAAGCATGGAGCAACATTTTGCGCGAATCAGCCCGTGTTTTCTTGAGCAGCTTCCGCCCCAGACTCAGACACCACGACATGAAAGAACCGGCAAATATCTGGCCGGTTGCAAAGCAGCTTGTTAAAGCAACAGTATCGAGGACATCCACGCCAAGTCGACGTTCTTCAACGACCAAACGTTTGGCGCCTGTGAAACTTGGCATGGATGTGTACATGTATAATAGGGCGCTAAGCGGTAACAGCGCCGGTACTGCATACTGACTAACCGCCGACAAAGCCAAAGTCGTCGTAGCTATGGGAAAATCCGTGTCATAATCATCGTTCTTTTGAGAGTACTCAGCCTTTTCAAGAGCAATATCAAGAAGTTCTACAATTTTATGTTTATTAATCTGTCTTTCATTATAGTCAATAAGAACCGTGCATGTCAGCGAATCGGTTTCATAGTTGTTCACACCAAGGGTGCTCATAAGCTCGCGCTCTATGGCCAGACACAGATTCTTTTTTCGATAGAGAGCCGGATTCTTGAAGCGAATCCTACCAGGGAGTTCGTGTTTGATCTGCCATGTGGAAAGGATTTTTCCGTAACGGCATATCATTAAAGGATGCCCGTTATGATTGCTGAACCGTGGTAGGAGGGTTGCGACCTGATTTTTGAACATGCTTTGGTCCGGAGAGATACGGCCTTTTAAGCAGAGAGAAATTCTACGCATTACTGACTGCCAGTTGCCGTTTCCCTCATATGTAATTTCTCCGACAGCCTTTGCAGGATATACGGAAAGTTGGTTGACATGGGGAGACAGGAAGAGCCTTTCAACAAAGCTGCTGAAATGCTCATTTTGCGGATCAGAAAAGATGTGTTCGCTGATGATTTTTATTTGTCCGTGTGAAGGAAAAGAAATTTTCAAAATTATTCCGATTCGGTTTTTTCTGTAATTAATTGATAAGGCATTACTTTTTCACAGTGGGAGTATATGTAGAACGGTTTTGTGTGTCAATTGAATTTTAAATTGAATTGAGTCGAGTAGACCCGTTTCTCTCGATATCGTTAGGTTGAGGTTTTTTTCTCCCTTTACCGCCTGGGTTCCCGGCAATGCCACAATACTTCAAGCATTACCGTTAGAACTCTCGCATTGTTCTCAAAATCAGTCAATCATTGAGTTCAGGAAGGAAAGAAGTGTTTGGAGTAAGATTTCTATGGGTTTTTGGATATTCCTCTCTTTTTCTTCACCATCTCGAGCCATTTATCCCGATAGAAATAGGCAACTATGATAAAAATACCACTGATGACAGTGATGATCACAAGACTTGTATATTGATTATTACGGGCACAATGTCCACTCACGGAAAGCAATATGGTTCCAAACAAGCGCCCAACCGTCGAAATGACCAAAAAATGCCATGTCTTCATATGGCTTAAGCCCATGATGTAGCAGAGGTAATCTTTGGGGAAACCAGGGATAAGAAAGAGGAGAAAGGAGACAAACAATCCTCGGTGTTCCAGGAAGTAGTCGTATTTCTCTATGACTGATGGTTTTACCGCTTTCTCGACCAATGGCAGACCAAGAAATCTGGCCAGGATAAAGGCCATCCATGAACCAATCGTGAGGCCGATTGTTGAGTAAACCGTGCCCAGGAGAGGTCCATAAAGATAGCCGCCAATAAGGCCGGTTACTTCCCCGGGTATCGGCGCTGCCACTACCTGCAGGATCTGAAGCAAAATGAAGACAACTTCATCATAGGGATGAAAGGACTCAACGAATGTGATTGTCTTTTGCTTATCTACGAAGAAGACATAAAGGTCATAGTGGATAAAAAGATAGGCTGCCAGAACAATAAGCGAGAGTAGAATTGAGATTCTTAAGACGATACGACCATTCATCAAGTAGACTCGGGTATTCTAGTCTTTCTTATCCTCGATCTTTTTGGTCTCTAAGAGCTCTTTTAATTTCTCTTCCGGCTCAGCCATAGCCTTTTTAAAACCTTTAATGGCTTTGCCAATCGAGCTTCCGAGTTCAGGAAGTTTACCTGGTCCGAAGATAATCAGAGCGATAATCAGGATAATGATAAGGTGCATCGGCTGAAAGAGACCTCGCATTTTTTTCCACCTCCTACTTCTTATTTTCGTATTTTCCTATAGTGCTTTAAGAGGAAAGTCAATCGAACAATCACAGAAGCTGCTATCGGTAGGAATATATTCCTGTTAATTTCATCACCATCTGCAATATTGAATACCCTTTGAAATAAAGTATGACCGTGAAAATCACCAGATGCTTTGTTACGGGAAGAAGTCGATAAAAAGCCGCACCCAGATTTTTCAAAATTGCTGAACTGACAGATTCACTGACACCACCTACAAATGTTGTTCAGAGCTATGATACGCCCGACGATGATTACCGAAAGAAAGTGAGTAAGTATTATTTCGATAGTTGTAAAATTTTATACGCACCTCTTCCAACAAGTGCGAAAACGATTGCTCCAACGGTCAGGTCAGGTAGTTTGGAGTCTGTCAGATACACAAATACGCCTGCTACGATAACGCCGAGGTTGACAATAACGTCAGTGGACGTGAAAATCATGCTCGCTTTCATATGGGCTTCTTGGCTCTCAGACTTCTGTAGCAAATATAGGCAAATCGCATTACCTGCAAGAGCGATAATGGAGATGATAATCATTAGGTGAAAATCAGGAGTCTCTCCATGCCCCACAAAACGCCTGATAACCTCTGCAAATCCTAAAATGGCAAGAGCCAGTTGGAAATAACCTGCTGCTCTGGCAATATTCTTCTTCCTTGAGACCGTTCCCCCGACAGCAAAAAGCGAAAGAGCGTATACAATGCTATCTGCCAGCATATCCAGACTATCAGCAACAAGCCCCATAGAATCAGCGATGAAACCTGTGAGCATCTCAAGAGTAAAAAAGAAAAAATTAATGGCAAGAACTTGCCACAGAACTCTTCTTTCTTGACGGTGGCTGTAATTTATATTTTTCATTTTATCAGGTAAGCGATAGGACCAGGGGGCAGCAGGTTGCTCAGGGGTTGGGTTTTGTTACATAATATTCTCAAGTATCTCGACCACACTCTGAACACATGGCACGCATATCTTGTTCAGTATGTCATTCTCCTTAAAGTATTTCTGCCCCTCTTCTTTTGTCAGCTCACAGCCATGCAACAACTTCCGGCAAAGAAACGTGCCATGTTTCTCAGCAAATTGGTCCATTAGCTCTCGTGTTTTCGTATAGGTCAGTTCTTGGACTGTCCGGTTGTCCTTTTCTCCTCTTCCATATTTTATCCCAATCACCATTATCCCACCAGTCACAGCACCACAGACTTCCTGTTTTCGCCCCATGCCTGCACCCAAACCACATGCAATCTTTAGAGTCGTGTCATCTGTTAAGCCGCTTTCTTCCCGGAAAGCGTACAACACTGATTGAGCTCAGTTGTACCCGCTCAAGAATTTTTCCGTTGCGACGTTCACTCTACCTGACATCATTCTTCCTTTCGTAACTTTCTCAACATTTGGAATAAAAAATATAGTGTTTAGTATCACATGAAATGTTGCATATCAATCATTTCTAAAGATTTGAGGAGTTCAGGAAGGAGGGTTACAGGCATGAGGTTATTTGGGAAAAAATTTATGGTCAGGTCCCAATTGGTATACTTAAGACCGTCTCCAGAGATAGATCGAGGGGGGCCTACCTGATGATTCCTTTTCTGTCTGTTCTATCAGCAGCAAGCTTCTTGTAATAGGTCGGGTCTCCATCCATAGTCGGATCGATCCCTTTTTGCTTGTCCCTTTCAATCAACCTGCTGTATGAGTTCACAAGCTTTGACAGCGAGTCCAGCTTGTCTGCCCCTGACCCTCCCTGCTTCTGTTTGATGTCTTCACAGACCCGATTGATTGCCGCTTCGATGTTCCTGATGACTTTCTTTGTGCTCATGGTGCTGCCCTCCTAAACCCTTGCAGTAACGTCCAGCTCATTCTTTGCAATCCAGTTATAGAGATTGACGATAGATGTGCCGTATCTCTTTGCTACTCTCTTCTTAGGTACTCCGTCTCTGAGCAAGGCAACGATCTCATCTTTATGTACGTCAAGCTTGCTCTTGCCTTTGCCTTTAGGCCTCCCAAGTTTCATTCCTGATGCTTTCCTGACCCTCAGGGCTTCCGTAGTCCTCGCACTGATCAGATCCCTCTCAATCTCGCTTGCCATAGAGAACACCATCAGCAGGATCTTGCTTTCGATGCTGCCGTTTAATGTCCAGTTATTCTTGATGGCATAGATGTTGATCTCTTTCCTTTTTGCCTCGCTGATGATCTCCATGATTTCCAGCATCGATCGTCCGAGCCTGCTCAATTCAGCGACAATGAGCCAATCATCCTTATCCAGCGAATCAATGACCTCTTTGATCTTTCTCTCTTTCCATGAGACCTTCCCTGATACGACTTCCTCAACAAAGTCCACGTTGCCGAGCTTGTTCACGTTTGCATACTTCAGGATGTCTGCTTTGTTCTTTTCCAGATCCTGATTTGCTGTGCTTACCCTGAGATAGCCGATCACTTTTTTCTGTGTCGGCTTCCGCTTGACCAGCTTCTTACTCATGATCCATTTCCTCCCTTCTTTCGTCAGTTTCGATTGCATTACATAGAAAACATCTAAAACTGACTTATTATTTACACTAAGATAATATAAATGTCAAGGATATTTATATACATAAATGACCTATACTAAACGTTCGTTTATACTGTAATATAAAATCATCAGGGAAAAATCGGTTAACGAGACTCCTTCCTGTTATCCACAAAATGTTCACCTCGACAAAAATGCAAGACTTCAAACGATAATCATTAACTATATTTTATTTAATAATTATGGTGCTAATAATATAGTACTGCGGTCAATCTTATAGCAGTTGGACAAATTTCCCATGTTTTACCCACCGGGCATTTGGCCTTTATTACCACAAAATACCCAATGATTTAATTTCCATTATATTTGATTTTATAATGTTTTTTCTCTTTTTAATTTTTTTTGAAATGAAGTAGGCTTGCATGAAATTTCGGAAAATACCCGTTGGGTATATTAATTGTTGTGGCTCAAGATAAATATAGTAATTCATGATATTAACAGGAAAAGGGGTAAGCAATGCCTAATGTGACAGCTAATGGAATCCAAATTGAATATGATACTTTCGGTGATAGTTCATTCCCTGCATTATTATTAGTTGCAGGTAATGGTGCTCAGATGATTTTTTGGGATGTCGAATTCTGCGAGTTATTAGCAAAAAAAGGTTGCTTTGTGATTCGGTTTGACAACCGAGATGCAGGTCTTTCGACAAAATTTGAAGAAGCAGGAATTCCTGACTTTCTGGCTGCAATCAAAGCTGCGATGGCAGGTAAGCCTGTGGAATCAACATATTCTCTTGATGATATGGCAGATGACGCCGTTGGTTTACTTGATGCTTTAGGCATTGAGAAGGCACATATTTGCGGCGCTTCAATGGGCGGTATGATAGCCCAAGTTATCGCCTATCGACATCCAAAAAATGTCCTGAGTCTGACTTCAATAATGTCGACCACAGGAAATCCTGATCTTCCGCAGGGGAAACCGGAAACAATAGTTGCTGTTCTCGCGCCTGCACCAGAGGAACGCGGAGCATATGTTGAACACAATATGAATATATGGCGGAGGATTTGGAGTCCCGAATTTCCATTTGAGGAAAAGAGAGCTCGAACGTTCATAGAGAATAGTTATGATCGTTCATACTACCCACAGGGAATGGCACGTCAAA
Source organism: Syntrophaceae bacterium (assembly GCA_003141615.1). GTDB lineage: Bacteria > Desulfobacterota > Syntrophia > Syntrophales > Smithellaceae > Smithella. The sequence goes on along the minus strand of PLMV01000111.1, from coordinate 1,009 downwards.
ACATAGCTATTATTGCCAATGGCGATCGAAGACCGTTGCTTTCATCAATTAAGGTTCCAACACTTGTAATTCATGGGGCTGATGATCCGCTGATACCGGTCGAAGGAGGAAAAGATACAGCTCGAATAATACCGGGAGCAAGATTATTTATAATTAATGGAATGGGGCATGACATGCCAAAAGGGGTTTGGGCAGAAGTAGTAGACGCCATTTCTAAGCATGCTGTGCAAGCCAACGTTTGAAATAAATGAGTCGGTGCTATTTAAAAATCACAACAAGCCGCTCAAGCCGATCGCTGCCCACTGGGCCGCTCCGGCTTAGCTTTTCGTTACTCTATTTCAACCAGTAATCATCAACTCTGACAACACCCCAACACTAAACAGTAGTAGGTAGAGTGTGCAACTCCAATGATTGATTAATTTACCCATCGATGGGCGGTTTGTTATCACCTCTGTGAAACAGGGTTTTAGGGATCAGAACCGATTATTTGGGGTTGGGGGCTACCATACCATTAACCAATGGCCGACCGTTGATCCTGGCCTTCAAAGCCCCCACTCAAGGGCATGTTCCAGCCCCTCTCTTGCTGGTCTGATCCGTTGGGACGAAGATGGTTGACTTTTCAATCAAATAGAGGCATGTTCAAGTCATCATATAAGTCCCAGTCACATAAACCCCCATGAAATGATATGGTGAAGTGATGGTGATCCCCGAATAGAAACCCCGTTTCTCAAAAAAGAGAGCGGGGTTTTGTATTTTATTCATCCCTTCTTATAGGTGACCTTGTGAAAGAAGACAGTAAGACAAAGAAGCAGCTCGTAGATGAACTGACGGAATTGCGCTCGCAAAATGCCGCGCTGAAAAATTCAATAACCGGGAGCATGTCGGCTGAGCTTGCGGTCGATGAGGCCCGTCGCTATGCTGAAAGTATTGTAGAAACTGTTCGAGAGCCCCTCTTGGTCCTGGATGCGGATTTGAAGATCATCTCGGCGAACCGTAACTTTTACAGAAC
>PLMV01000198.1 GCA_003141615.1 Syntrophaceae bacterium | reverse complement strand
AATAAACTTAAAATAATTGCTACAGATAGAGAAATAAGTTTGATTTCCGACTATGATGTGGAGGTGGCGGAAAAAGGTGAAATAACTGTTTCAGCAAAAAAAATATATGAGATGGTTAGGGAAATTCAAGGTGAAGTTGTCTCTTTTACTCAAAAAAATAATATTGTAAAAATTTCATGTCAGAGGGCTTTTTATAAAATACCGGGTTTACCGGCAGAAGATTTCCCCAGTATTGTAGATGATCAGGAGATTAAACTTTATAAAATTAAGGGAATGGTAATTAAAGATTTAATTAACAAAACAGCATTTGCCATGGCTACAGACGAAACGAGAAAAAACTTAAATGGTGTTTTATTAGAAGCGGGCATGGATGGGGCGAATCATTTACTACGGATGGTAGCTACTGACGGCCATCGTTTGGCGCTGGCTAAGGGTTTTACCTCTGAGTCTTCTTTGAAGACAGGAAAAGGAATTATTATTCCCCGTAAAGGATTAATGGAAGTAAAAAAAATTATTGATGAAAACGAAGATATTCATATTGGTCTGCATAAAAATATGTTTGTTGTGAAAACGGAAAATACTCTTTTAAAGGTTGGCTTGGTTGATGCGGATTATCCTGATTATAAAAAAGTTATTCCTGCGGAAAAAGGAATCAGTGTTACTCTGGAAAGAGAATCTTTCCTGCATGCTTTAAAAAGAATGAGTGTGGTATCTTCTGAACGATACGGTGGAGTGATTCTCTCTTTTTCGGAAGGTAAAGTAACGCTTAATTCGACAAATCTGGATGTTGGTGAAGCAACGGAAGAAATAGATATATCCTATAGTGGTGAAGTTATTGATAGTGGATTTAATGTGAACTATTTGATTGACGCTATATCGGTAATTAACAAAGATAATATCTTGTTTGAAGTTGGGGTTGGGTTAAAACCGTCAATGATAAAACAGGATGAAGATGATAGTTATTTGTGTATAATTATGCCATTAAAAATCTAGCAATAGAGAGGAAGTTTAAAAGTAGATATGACACATAAGTATGATGCGGATAGTATTAAAGTTTTAGAAGGTCTGGAGGCGGTGCGCATAAGGCCTGCTATGTATATAGGTTCCACAGGTAAAGAAGGTCTTCATCATCTGGTTTATGAAGTAGTTGATAATAGTATCGATGAAGCGGCCGGCGGTTATTGCGATACGATCACAGTAAAAATAAGATTGGATAATAGTATTGTTGTGGATGATAACGGCCGTGGTATTCCGGTAGATATTCATAAAACGGAAGGTGTGTCGGCGGCGGAAGTTGTCATGACTAAACTGCATGCCGGCGGTAAATTCTCCAATGACTCGTACAAAATATCCGGAGGTTTGCATGGTGTTGGCGTTTCTGTTGTGAATGCTCTGTCTAAATCCTGCGAGTTGGAAGTAAGACGTGATGGAAATGTTTATACTCAATCTTATACCCGCGGCGTTCCCAATGCGCCGCTGGAGATGGTGGGCAAAACACGCGGTAAAGGGACCAAAGTAACATTTTTACCGGATGATGAAATATTTGAAGAGAGTGAATTCAGTTTTGATGTTATTGCGAATCGTTTGCGCGAACTGGCTTTTTTAAATTCCGGTGTCAAAATTAATTTAATCGATGAACGAACAGAGAAACAAAATGAATTTTTGTATAAAGGCGGCATAGTTTCCTTTGTCGAATATATTAATCGCAATAAAAAAGTCTTACATAAAGATCCGATTTTTGTGACAGGGGCGAAAGAAGATTGTTCTGTAGAGGTTGCCCTGCAATATAATGAAACATACCTGGAAAACATTTTTGCTTTTGCCAACAGCATCAATACCACAGAAGGCGGAACGCATTTAATCGGCTTTAGATCGGCGCTCACCCGCGTTTTCAATAATTACGCCACCAACAATAAAATCATTAAAGACGGCAAGGAATCCTTGCGTGGTGAAGATTTAAGAGAAGGGTTGGCTTGCGTCATCAGCGTTAAAGTTAAAAATCCACAGTTTGAAGGCCAGACCAAAACCAAGTTAGGCAACAGCGAAGTACGTGGCCTGGTGGAAGGTATCGTTTACGAGAAGATAGGCAGTTACCTGGAAGAGAATCCATCCATTGCCAAGCAGATTCTTAACAAATGTATGGAGGCCGCACGCGCCAGAGAAGCAGCCAGGCATGCTCGTGAATTAACCCGGCGTAAAAGCGCTCTGGAAGTAGGCTCCTTGCCGGGAAAACTGGCTGATTGTCAGGAAAAAGATCCGGCGTTGAGCGAAATATATCTGGTGGAAGGCGATTCCGCCGGTGGCTCTGCGAAACAGGGGAGAGACCGGAAGAATCAGGCCATTTTGCCCCTGCGCGGTAAAGTATTAAACGTGGAAAAAGCCCGTTTTGATAAAATGCTGCAAAATGAAGAAATCAAAGTGATGGTCACTGCTTTGGGAACCGGTATCGGCACCGATGATTATGACGTCAGCAAACTGCGGTATCATAAAGTTATTATCATGACCGATGCTGATGTTGATGGTTCTCATATCCGCACACTGCTTTTGACTTTCTTTTTCCGGCAAATGCGGGAGCTGATTGAAAGGGGATATTTGTTTATCGCGCAGCCGCCGCTGTTTAAAGTTGTGGAGAAAAAACAGGAATTCTATATCCAGAATGAAGACCAGATGAAAAACTACATTCTGGAAAACGGCGTGGAAAAAGTAAAACTGGTCATGGGCGACGGTTCTCCATTTCCGGTTACCGGAAATAAATTATTGGGCTTGATTAAAAAGGTTATGCGGATTGAAGATCTGCTTGACCGGTTTGAAAAGGAAAGGCGCGACAGGAATCTCATTCGCATTCTAGCCGGTGATCCTACTTTGACTGAAGATAGCTTTAAAAATGAAAAAGCACTTTCGTCCATAGCTAAAAGAACAGGCACTGCCCTGGGCGAGAGTTTTGCCGATTTTAACATTGAAGCGGACGAGGATCACGGCGGGTTCAAAATAGTTTTTAATCTGACGAAGAACGGGCAAATCTTTCCATCCTGTCTGACCCGGGAGGTCTTTCGCACACCGCAGTTTGCGGATATCCGGTCATTGCTGGATCAGGTTTCCATTATGGGAGAGGCTCCTTATAGTGATACGAGCGAAGAATCTTCAATACCTGTCATTTTGGAGAGTTCCAAGGCGCTCGTGGATCATATTGTCGCTCTGGGCAAGAAAGGACTGGCCGTCCAGCGCTACAAAGGCCTGGGTGAAATGAACCCCGAACAGCTGTGGGAAACCACGATGAATCCAGAAAAACGCACACTTCTGCAGGTGGGAGTAGAAGACGCCGTTTTGGCTGATGAAATCTTTACCACCCTCATGGGCGATCAGGTGGAACCGAGACGTGACTTCATCTATCAAAATGCTCTGTATGTTTCCAACTTGGATATTTAAAAAATACTTTTTAGATTAATTATTGTGCCGGCTGAAAATCAGCCTGCT
>PLMV01000154.1 GCA_003141615.1 Syntrophaceae bacterium | reverse complement strand
TCATTAGAATTGGAGTTTCACAAATAAAAAGAGGAAAATGGGAGGGGAAATGAACATGAAAAGAAGATTCTGGATTACAATTTTAGCGTCTGTTTTTCTGGTTGCCGGTGTTGGCAGTGTAGAGGCCAAGACAATTAAAGTGGGAGCGGCAATCAACCTGACTGGCCCTGCATCAAGTTGGGGACAATTTCATGAAAAAGGTCAACGCGATTATTTCCGTTATGTAAACGAGGTTAAGGGTGGTGTATTTGGCAACAAGATCGAAATGATTTCTGTAGATACAGCTTATAAAGTACCTGAAGCACAAGCGGCAGTCAATAGATTCGTCCTGCAGGATAAAGTAGATATGATTGCAACCTGGGGCGCAGGTGAAGGACTGGCTGCAAAACCCATTGTACAAAAATACAAAGTGCCGACAATTAACTATTCCACCAGCTGGGAAATATTGGAAAAACCGGTCGATTATATGTATTTGCCTTTTGGCAGTTACAAAATGGATTGTTATGCCGTGTTCGAATATATTAAAGCCATCCACAAAGGCAAAGAGGCTCCCAAAGTGGGTCTGTTGACCTATAATAACGCTTATGGTCGCTCTATTCATGCGCCGAGCAGGGAATATGCGGAAAAGCTGGGCATCAACCTGGTAGCCGTGGAAGAATTCCCGCCAAAAACAGTTGATCTCAACACAGAGCTTCTTCGTTTACAGAAAGCCGGCGCAGAGTATATCTTTATGCAGATGCTGCCTTCCGCAATCATCACAGCTTTCAAGAGCGCTGACCGTATAAATTACAGCCCTTTTTTCCTGGGAACATGGACGTCAACGGACCCCGACTTTTTCAAAATGGGCAAGGGTCTGATCAAAGACCGCCTTACAATCCAGTTTCCCGGTGGATTACCCAGCGACAAATCCAAAGGAATTGCTGTTATGAGAGAGTTATGGAAACGTTATAAAACAGTAGATAAATTTGATGCTTCCTACTGGGAAGGTGTCGTTATCGGCATGATTATGGAACGTGCTTTTATCCGCGCTTATGAAAAAAACAAAGTGATCAATCCGGAAACAGTCAATGCCGCTTTGGAATCATTTAACAAAGAGGATTTCGGCGGTTTAGTGCCGGCAATAACCTATACAAAAGATGATCATAGCGCATCTTTTACCGCTCGCATGGTCAAATTAAAAGAGGATGGATCATTCGTACCTCTGACAAACTTTTATGTTCCGGGCAAAGATAAGATAAAACTGCTCAAATAAACCACGGGTATGAACCCCTAAGCTTACTTTGGGGTTCATACCCTCCGCTTTGCGGGATAATTCGACCTGCAAGCTTCAGTGCACTCTGTTTCTGAAGCCTGGGTCTCATTATAAACACATATGAAACAGGCGTTGTCAGAGATTATATAATTTCCGGCAACGCCTGTAAGCAAAGAGATACCCGATATATTTAGTATGAAGAGGTTTTAATGAAAGCTTTTCGCAGCCGGCCATCCATAATGATCAACCGGCGAGAAGAAGATAAAAAAGCTGAACTTGCGATTCAAAATTTACGTTTGAGTTTTGGAGGCGTTATTGCCGTCAAAGATGTTGATCTTAATGTTCACACCGGCGAATTGATGGCGGTCATCGGCCCCAACGGGGCTGGTAAAACAAGCATGCTTAACTGTATAACCGGTTTTTACCGCGCCCAGCAAGGCAGAATAATCTTTAATGGAAAAGATATTACTAATTTGCATACTCATGAACTTGTCGGCGTGGGAATTGGCAGAACTTTCCAAAATATAGAACTTTTTCCGGGCATGACAGTGCTTGCCAACATGACACTGGCCCGTCATATTCATTGCCAATACAGCTTTATCCGCTCCTGCTTTTTTTCGGGTGCTGTCCGAAAAGAAGAAATCCGCCATAGACAAATTCTCGAAGAGATCATAGATTTTCTGGAAATGCAGTCCATCCGAAAAAAAACAGTTGGGTCTCTTCCTTATGGCATGATGAAGAGAGTGGAACTGGGCAGGGCGCTTGCTCTGGAGCCCATGTTGCTCATTCTGGATGAGCCTTTTGCCGGCATGAACATGGAAGAAAAAGAAGACATGGTACGCTTTCTTCTGGAGTTGAATCAAAGATGGGGCCTCACGATGATTCTGGTCGAGCATGACATGTCTATCGTCATGAGTATCGCCCAGCGAATTATGGTTTTGAACTTCGGAGAAAAGCTGGGGGAAGGCAGCGCTGAAGAGATCAGTGCCAACCCGGATGTTATAAAGGCGTATCTTGGCGAGGCTGAAGAATTATAAATATTTAAGGCGTGATATTTTGGATAGAGAAGAGCAAAACAAACTCAGAAAAAGTAAAGTAACGCTGCCACAATTGTTAATGGAAAATGCCATTCGATATGGCGATACTAAAACGGCGATTCGGGAAAAAGCATACGGCATCTGGCAGACGTACAGTTGGACTGAATATTGCCGCTATATGCGGATCACGGCGGCGGGGTTTGCCGCGCTGAATCTGCGGCGTGGCGAAAATGTTTGTCTGATTGTTCATAATCACCCGGAATGGCTTTTTTCGGAACTGGCCGCGCACGCTCTGGGCGCAACAACCCTTAATTTGTTTACTTCCTCCATTGCCGATGAATTGGCTTTTTCCATAAAACGTATTAACTCGCCGGTCGTTGTCGTTCAGGATCAGGAGCAGGTTGATAAGCTTCTGGAGGTAAAAGATAAGCTGCTCCAGACAAAGAAAGTTGTTTATATCGATCCCACGGGCATGACGTCTTACGAAAATGATCCCTGGCTGATGAGCTATGCAGAGCTTTTGAAAACAGGCGAAAAATATATGACGGAACATCCCGTCCTCATTGAAGAGGAAATCAAAAAAGGCCGGTCTGATGATATCGCCGTTATGATTCAGACATCGGGAACCACCGGCGTTCCCAAACTGGCCATGTTATCGCATCGCAATCTGACTGCCATGGCGGCTCAGTGGGTGGAAGAAACGAAAATCAAACCGGGAGAAAACTGGTTGTCGATGTCTCCTCCGGCGTGGATTGTCGATCAGATGTGGGGAATGGGAGTGGCGCTCGAGAGCGCGATGGTTATGAATTTTCCGGAAACAGCGGAAACGGTTCTGGAAGATTTTCGGGATATCGGTCCTGCAATTATTATTACGGCATCACGCTTCTGGGAAGATATGGCTTCAAGCATTAGAGTCAAAATATCCGATGCCGGTTGGTTAAAGAAGAAATTATTTTATTGGGGTGAATCAACAGGTAAAATGGTTGTAGAAAAACAATCACGCAAGCAGCCGATCCCCTTATTCTTGCGGGCATTATATAAAGCCATGTCGGTGGCTGTTTACCGGCCTCTTTTGGATCGTCTGGGTTGCGCTCATTTTCACAGCGCCTTTACCGGCGGCCATCCCATCAGTCCCGATGTTATTCTTTTTTTCCGGGCTATTGGTTTGAATTTAAAGCAATGCTATGGCCTGACAGAGTCCGGGGGGATATTTCAAATCCAACCGGATAACGAAGTTAAACTGGAAACAGTCGGCAAACCGCTGCCCCTGACCGAAGTAAAGATAGCCGATGATCAGGAAGTGCTGGTTAAATCCGAGGCCAATTTTTCCGGATACTATAACGACTATCAATCAACACAGGGCGCGTTTGAAAACGGATGGCTGAAAACTGGCGATGCCGGATATATCGATGACGATGGTCATTTATTGATAATCGGCCGCAAGGAAGATATTATCCGCAATAAAAGCGGCGAGGCTTTTTCACCTGATTTTATCGAGACGCGTCTGAAATTCAGCCCCTATATTAAAGAAGCTGTTACCTTTGGCGAGGCCCGCCCTTACATCACAGCCATGATTAATATCGATTTGGGCAACGTCGGCAATTGGGCGGAAGAAAAAATGATTCCGTACACAACTTATATGGACCTTTCCCAGCAGCAGGCCGTGGAAGAGTTGATTTTGAAGGAAATCCGTCAGGTCAATGAACAACTGCCTGAGGTGATGAAGATTAATAAATTCATCCTGCTCTATAAGCTTCTGGATGCGGATGAAGAAGAGCTTACGCGTACCGGAAAAGTCCGACGCCGCTTTGTTTACGGATTGTATATAAAAATTATTGAAGCTATGTACAGCAGTCAAAAGAATGTTCAGGTAACCGGAAAAGTCCGGTATCGCGATGGACGAATAGGTGAAATAGAAACAACGATAAATATTATCAATGTGAATTAATACCAAGTTGTCTTTCCATAATTCATATTTTAATGTTTGAAAGCAACTTGCTATAAGGAATTAATCCATGGAATTTTTTCTGCAATTATTAGTCAACGGCGTTTGTGTTGGTCTGCTCTACGGCATTTCCGCGATGGGCTTTGTCATGATTTTTAAATCATCGAGCGTATTAAACTTTGCCCACGGCGAACTTCTGGCACTGGGAGCTTTCTTCTTCCTCACGTTAGTTACCTGGGTAAAACTGCCTATCGTTGTTGCTTTTATCCTGACCCTGATCGGTTGCTTTATTCTGGGATTCCTCATTGAGAGGTTTTTTCTGCGCCCGTTAATCGGCGAAAAACTTATTTTTGTTATTATGCTGACAGTAGGATTAGCCGCCATGTTCAAAGGCTTTATTTTACTGATTTGGGGCGGTAATTTATATACCTATCCGGAATTTTTACCCCCAACAATGGGGCTGCAATTTGGCGCCATCTATATAGCGCCGGTTTATTCGGCAACATTGATTATCAGCGTTATTTTTCTTGTCCTGTTCGGCCTGTTTTTCAAAAAATCAGCGCAGGGGATTTATATGCGTTCTGTCGCCGATAATCAGAAGGCGGCACTTTCGCTGGGCGTTCATGTCCGGCGCGTATTCGCGCTCTCCTGGGCGATTGCCGCGCTTGTCGCCTCTATGAGCGGCATTGTGCTCGGAATTATCAACGGCGTCAATGTTCATGATTTGAGCTCCATTGGCCTGAAAGTATTTCCCGTTGTTATTTTAGGCGGGTTGGACAGCATCGGCGGCGCGATTATCGGCGGGATTATCATCGGGCTTCTGGAAACATTTACCGGCGGTTACTTGTCGCCATCTTTACGCGACGTTGTTCCTTATATTGTTTTAGTGTTTATTCTGATGGTCAAACCCTACGGATTATTTGGCTTGGTGGAAATTGAAAGAGTTTAGGAAAGGTAAAAAATGAGGAAGTTTTCTTTTCATCCCTGCGGCAATTACCGCGAAAATTACGCGCAGGAATTGAATATATTCGAAACGGACTTTGGCCGGGTCTGTCTCGGAATATTTCTAGCCTTGCTATTTTTTGTCGCGCCATTTGTTGTCAGCCCCTACATGCTTTATATTCTGAATACAATTGGTATTGCGGCTATTGCCGCCATCGGGCTCAATATCCTTATCGGTTATACCGGGCAAATTTCTCTAGGCCATGGCGCATTTTTCGGTGTGGGCGCATACGCGGCGGCAATTATGGCCACAAGACTGGGAGTGGGATTCTATATCGCCATACCGGCGGCGGGTATCATTACCGCTCTTGTTGGTATGATTATCGGCATACCGTCAGGCCGCTTAAAAGGTCTTTATTTGACCATAGCAACTCTGGCCGGACAATTTATTATTGAATATGTTTTGATCCAGTGGGATAGTCTCACGAAAGGAACAATGGGAATTACTCTGCCTGTGCCGCAAATTATGCAGTGGCAAATAGCAGGAGATAAATCATTTTTCTTTCTTATTTTCGCAAGCCTTGTTCTCATGACCTGGTTTGCGGTAAATATCATGCGCAGCAAATACGGGCGGGCTTTCATTGCCATTCGCGATAATGACCGCGCGGCCGAAGGAATGGGCATTCCGATTTTCAAATACAAATTATTATCATTCGGCATCAGTTCTTTTTATGCCGGTTTTGCCGGCGCTCTCTGGGCTTATTACATGGTGAGCATTACGACAGAACCATTTAATCTGGGGCTTTCCGTTGAATATATCGCGATGGTGATCATCGGCGGCATGGGCAATATCCCCGGAGCGATTTTCGGCGCAACATTTATTACTTTGCTTAATGAATTTTTACGATTTTTAACCGGCGTGTTAATGAATGTCGGAGTGATTACCAGTTTAGGTTTAAACATGGCTCCGCTTAGGGAATTTGTTTTCGGGCTGGTCATTGTATTATTTATATTAATTGAACCAAAGGGGCTGGCCGAAATATGGCGGATCATCCGTTCCAGTTTCAGGCTCTGGCCTTTTTCATATTAGAAAATCAAGAAATATTTCTGCTTTTTGAGCAGAAATATTTCGTAGATTTTCTTATCCCGCAAAGCGAAGCGACGCGGGGTTATACAGAGATAGTTAGGATAAAAGATGGGAGAGATTCTTCTACAGTTAAATAATATATCTGTTGTATATTCAAATGTTATCCAGGTATTAAAAGGTGTTTCTTTNNTCTTTAAGTGTTGAAAAGGGTCATATCGTTTCTCTTTTAGGCAGCAATGGAGCGGGAAAAACAACCACGCTCAAAGCAATATCGGGATTGCTTAAGCCGGAAAACGGCGAAGTAACGGAGGGGACGATTATGTATAACGGCGTCAATATTCAAAATCAGGCGCCGGAATTCATTACCCGCCAGGGAATTATTCAAGTGCTGGAAGGCCGTCAGCCTTTTAAATATCTCACAATCGAAGAGAACCTGCGCGTAGGCACAGCCACTCGCTTCGGCAAACCTTACAAACAGGACTTGGAGCTTGTTTATAATTATTTCCCGGCTCTGGTTCAAAGAAGAAAATCGCTGGCCGGATACTGCAGCGGCGGTGAATTACAGATGCTGGTTATCGGCCGCGCTTTGATGGCGCATCCTCAGCTTTTATTACTGGATGAACCATCACTTGGTCTGGCTCCATTAGTTGTTCAGGAAATATTCCGCATCATCAAAAAAATAAACGAAGAACAAGCAGCGACAATTATTTTGGTGGAACAAAACGCTCGGATGGCCCTGCAGGTCGCTCACTACGGTTATGTTATGGAGAACGGAAAAATCATGATGGAAGGAACGGCCAAGGAATTGTCTGACAATCCTGATATCAAAGAATTTTATCTCGGCATGGCGGCATCAGGAATTGCTAAATCTTATAAGGATGTCAAATCCTACCGTCGCCGCAAACGCTGGCTGTAACAGACTGCTGAAAAAGGCTCATATTTTGCGTTGCGCTTCGAATCTCACTGCTCACGTACGTTTTAAGTACGCTCCGCTGCTCGATTCTCGCGCGCCTTGCCTCTAAGCCTTTTTGAGCAGCCTGCAAAACAAAAGTTTTCAACATGCTTCATATTCTTATCCTTGCCCCGCGTTATCCTTTGACCGGGTGTGCAAACGAAGGGCGCACAATGAAAATAACTTTCTACCCTACCGGGAAGTGACGCCGAGTAGGTGACAACTTCCAATCGAAAGGGTATGAAAATTTCTTAAATATTCTTTCAAACAGAAAAAAGTTATGCTAATTCAATAATCAAATTATCAATTGAAGCTATGTTCGTACTAAATACTACCTAAAAAAGAGGAAATGCAATGGATATACAAAAATTTTTTATAGAATTTGAAGATTTTATGGCTCCACAAATGGACACATATGAACAATCAATCTATTTGTATATTTTTAGACATAGCAGATTAATTGATCAAGAGGAAGTTGTGATTGGATTTAAATCTGTGCGTAAAAGGATGGCATGTGGAGTTGGTGAACATGGCAAACCAATGGCAGAAAATACTGCATATAAAAAACTTCAGTCCCTTGAAATAAAGGGCTTTGTTAAAATTCTTGGAAGTGAGAGGAGTGGACAAAGAATAAAGTTATTTCTTCCACATGAAATAAAAGGAATAATACCAGAAATAATTGAAGATAAAAAACTTGATTTAGAAGAAATGGATTTCTTTGAATTTGATGAAAATAGAAAAATAATATTAGAACGAGAAGGATGGAGATGCTTTTATTGTATGTGCAAGCTAAACAATAACAATTTCGTTATGGAACATGTTGTTTCACGTCCAAATGGAAATAATTCATATAGAAATATCGTAGCAGCATGTAGATCCTGTAATAATAAAAAGGATAATGTATTAGCAGAAGATTTCCTTAGAACATTGTATAGAGATTCATTAATAAGTGAAAATGAATTTAAAGATAGATTGAACTATCTTATAAGGCTTAAAAATGGGGAATTAAAACCAGATATATTAGGATAGCATGGTACTTTAAGGAGATATATGAACAACTTATTTGACAAAAAAGAATCGTGGGGGTCGAAACTTGAACTTTTAGATGTTCAGACGTCCCTTCGTCAACTCGCACGAGGACAAGGAATTGCGCATCAGGATGCGAAAAATATAATTTTGAAAAGAATCAGTAAAGCCCATGATAAGATGGAGACGGTCGAGTAAAAAAGACTCGACTGAGCTATAGGAGTATAGATAATGAAGATTGATATGAGTCCGGCAGCTATTGAAAAGCGTTTGAAACTTGTAAATGAGTTGAGACGAGTATGTCTTTCGCTTGCCAATTCCAGTGCCGGGAATGAAATATTAAAAAAGAATTCAACAAACAAGTCTGTTCAGAGAACATTGCGGGCGCTTGGCCGTTAAATCATGAAGGCAAAGGAAATATATGAACAATTTATTTGATAAAAAAGAATCGTGGGGTAAGAGAAAAAGAAAAAATCAGCAGGATAGGGCTCTGGCTGAAATGGTGAAGCTCGGTTACGAGAAGTCGGCGCGCGTGAAGAAAATGCTGGATGCTCATAAAATAGATCCCGCCAATATTAAGTCACGTGAAGATTTGGAAAGTTTGCCGGTTACTTCCCGCGAAAAATTAGTGGAGATGGAACAACTCGATCCACCTTACGCAGGATTGGAAAATCCCGATGTTTCCATTGATCGCGTTTTTACTTCTCCCGGGCCTGTTTATGAGCCACATCTATCTGAGGATGATCATTTATGGGCGCGGGCTTTTTTTGCCGCGGGTATTGGCCCAAAAGATATCGCGCTTAACGCCTTTTCATATCATCTGGTCGCGGCCGGATTGACTTTTCATAACGGCCTGCGCAAAGTGGGCGCGACGGTCGTTCCCTCGGGAGCTTCATCTTCCCAGATTCAGGTGCAATTAATTAAAGATTTGCAGGTTACAGCTTATGTAGGTACCCCCAGCTTTTTAATGGCGATTATCAATAAAGCCAAAGAGATGGGGCATGATTTTAAAAAAGACTTTCGTGTGAAAAAAGCCTGCTTTGCAGCCGAGCCTCTATTGCCTGATTTGCGCCGGACTTTTGAAGACGATTACGGCATTGATACATATCAAATGTATGGAGCCACTGAAGTAGGCGATGTGGCGTATGAATGCTCAGAAAAAAAAGGGTGGCACATCTGTGAAGAAACGATAGTGGAAATAGTTGATCCCGCGACCGGCAAAAACGTTCCTGATGGAGAGTTGGGTGAAGTGGTGGTTACAAGACTCAACGGAATATTCTTTTTATTGCGCTTTGGAACAGGGGATTTATCGCGCTTTATTACAGATAAATGTCCCTGCGGGCGGACTTCTTATCGTCTGGCCGGAATCGCGGGCAGGGTAGGCGAGGCCGTAAAAGTCCGGGGATTATTTTTGGCTCCCAGCCAGCTCAAAATGATTCAGGCAAAATTCAATAATCTTCCAATGCAGGCAGTTGTGAACCGCAAAGGTCATGAAGATATACTGAAATTGAGAATTGAAAAAATATCGCCGGAAATCGGCAGTTCTTCATGGGAAGAAGGTTTTAAAAAAATATTCAGGGAAATCTGCACGGTTGGAATTAATAATCTGGAATACCTCAATGTCGGTGAAATCAAGCCGGAGGAGACGTTGATTGTTGATCAGCGGCAGTGGTAATGAGACCCAAGTTTCAGAAACAAAGTGCACTGAAATTTGATGGTCGAATTATCCCGCTAAAGGCAGCAGAGGTAATGAGACTCCAATATAACAAGCGTAGCGAAGTTAGATTGGCAAGTCGAATTAATGAAACTCAAATATTACAAACGCAGTGCAGTAATATTTGCTAGTTGAATTATCCCGCCGTAGGCGGAAGATATCGAAGATATCCGTGATATCCAGCAAAGCAAAGCGACGCTGGATTAATCCCGCGATTTTAGCCGGGGGAGGAATGCGGTGTAATCCGCGGGAGGTCGCGTTATTGTGGGGAGCCTTCGGCTCCTGCCGGAGGTGGCTCCACTGAAACTCAGATATTACAAACATATTAAATTGATTCTTTGGGGGCAACAGTACTTTGAATTTCTTTTTTGCCTGATATGTAAGCGTCAATGATGGAAAATATCCAAAGAAGGATCATGAAAAACAAAATCAAAAACAGATGAAACAAATTCAGCGCTTTTATCGAATCAATTGCCAATTTTACAACTGCTTCAAAAGTAACGGTTCCTTTTTTAAAAGGAGCTATTTTCAAAATATTTATGGTTGTTTGAACTACAGACCATAAAATAGATGAAACTCCGGCAACTGTGGCAATTATTATCAATATCCCCTTTTTATACTTTTTTAAATAAACCTGTCCCCATCCGGGGAAGAGGAGCGCGTTGAATAATGCTGCTTTAGTGGCTAAATTCATATGGTGTCCTTATGCGCCGAATTATTAGCTTAAAGAATAATATTTACATCTTTCATCTTTAACTGAATTTCGGAAGAGCCGTTCCAGTTGTTAATTTGCGGTGTGAAGACAATGTCAATATTGGCGCCGTTAATCGCGGGCAGATATTTACCCATACTGAACCAAATGGAATCGCAAGACATGCCATTGCTTTTGAGCCACATTTTCAGATGGTTATTGCCGACAATAAAGGGAGAGGCAACTTTAATATTGCGGGCACAAAGCACCGGTTCCGGATTTCTACTGCCAAAAGGCGCAAGCATTTCTATCTGTTCCATCAAACTTAGATTAATATCTGTGAGTTGACATTCCGAATCAATAACCGTTTGGGAAAGGAGTTCCGGGAACTCAACGCTATTGCGAATTGTTTCATCTAAAAGACAGGCAAACTCATAAATATTTTCTTCTTTGATGGAAATGCCGGCGGCATGGTAATGCCCGCCATAGGAAAGCAAAAGAGGCGCGCACTGCTGAATTCCCTTGTAAATGTTAAAACCGGAAACACTTCTTCCGGAGCCTTTACCCACACCATTATTTAAACTAATAACAAATGCCGGACGGTTGAAAAGGTCAACTAGACGCGAAGCTACAATACCGACAACTCCCTGATGCCACTTATCAGATGCAAAAACAAGCGCATTCATTTTTTCGATATCCGGGTTATTGCTTATTATTTCAAGAATCTCATTGAGAATCTTTTTTTCCATTGTTTGCCGGTTGCGATTATAGGAATCGAGCTTTTCGGCCAATATACGTGCTTCGGCCATATTGTCAGTCAAAAGTAATTTCACCGCATCCAGAGGAGAAGCAATGCGACCAGCAGCATTAATACGGGGAATAAGAGAAAAAGAGGCTTTAAAAGAATCTATAGTTTGGTTATCAACGCCGCTAACCTCTTTGAGAGCTTTGATTCCCGGCCGTTGACCTTCGGTAATTAATTCCAATCCGATTTTGACAAAAATTCTGTTTTCATCAACTAGAGGCGCGATATCGCCAATAGTTCCCAGGGCGACAATATCGAGGTATTCTTTTAAATTGGGATAATCTTTGTTTTTCCAGAACCCCTCTTTATTCAAACTGCCGCGCAAAGCAATGAGAAAGTTATAAGCAATGCCCACACCGGCAAGTCCTTTAAAAGGGAAAGGACAATCTTCACGATTCGGATCTATTGAGGCTATGGCAGGAGGCAGCGGGCCTGATATTTCATGGTGATCCAGAACAATCGTATCAATGCCCAGCGATTGGGCATAGGCAATTTGTTCCAGGTCGGAAATGCCGCAATCAACAGAAATGATCAGTTTGACATTGTTATTTTTGAACGTGTCAATGGCTGGTATTTTTAAACCGTAACCTTCCTGCAATCTGTCGGGAATATAATAATTTACATGAGGTGTTATTCCCTTGATAAACTTGAAAAGAATAACAACGGAAGTTATTCCGTCAGCGTCATAATCGCCATAAATAATGATTTCTTCGTGATCGTAAATTGCTTTCAGTAAACGCAAAACACCTTTTTTCATATCTTTCATTAAAAAAGGACTATGCAGATCATTGAGGGAAGGGTACAGGTAATGACGAACTACTTCAGTGTCCTGAATGCCTCTATTGACTAGAATTTGAGATATAATCGGGTGAATTCCAAATTCTTTACTCAATAGATTTTCTATATTTTTATCGCAGGCTTCCTTTAATTTCCATTTTGTTGTCGGCAATTGGTTAGGCTTCGTCATTATTTTGCTTTCTTATTTACTTTGTGATTTATTATCATATCAACGCGTCTTTGATGTCAAGCATTTGCTACTTCTTTTCAAAAATAATATTTTTTATTGATGATTCGTGTTTTTGCAATTCAACAGCATACTTCTTAAAACCATCAATATTCTCCAATTTAATCGATTGTTCCATGTTTTTTGTTTCCATGTAAACCTTTAAGGTGGATCCTTTGAAACTGTATTTTTCAGTTCTATATTTAAATGGTTTTTCAAAAGTAAAGTCCCGTGGTAATTTTTTTATTTTAAATCCTGCCGGAAATTTATAGGAGTAATTTTCCCGCGAGTAGAATGTCTGTTTCAAGCTGATAGGGTATTGACGATTAGTTGCTGCAGTTATATCCTTATACGAATCCAAAGAAACAATGAAGGACAAGACCATTGTTTCTTCGTCCAGTTTTTGCACCAGATTTTTTAAATTTCCCGAAAGATTGATTATAAATGGTTTTTGAGTATCCGTAAAACTGCTTAGATTAAGTTCCTTAACTTCAATGCCTCGTTCTTCAAAAAATTTCTTTCTTTGTTCCGGCGGAGAATATTTAAAAGAATACCGGATGGATTCAGCAGCCTTCCCGTAATAGGTTTGAGTATAATCAATAGTCGAGTTTCCTTCCTGGTCGATATCATGTTTTGAATCAACGGCGTAATAATCTTTTTTGCTGTCCAAGTCAGGAGTCTTGATAAAGGTGTAAGAGCCGTCATCATTAATCAGAAAAACTTTAGTGGGAAGAAGAAAGGGGGCTGAATTGTAAGCGGCGGTTTCATTCGTCGCGTCAAGCCAGAAAAATTTATTCCCGAATGGAACAACAGCAATAACGTGATTAAACGCACTCAAAGACGGCATGGATTCATTAAAATATTTACCATAAGCGGGAACAAGCGCAGGCTTTCCTTTAATACCGGCGATTTTAAGCATAGTAAGTAAAAGAACAGTTTTATCTTTGCAATCGCCATATCTTTTTTGGAATATTTCAAAGGCCGGATGAGGCTTATGGGTATGAGGGCCCAGCAGGACGGCAATATATCTAACATTCTGAGAAACAAAATTAAAAATAGCGTTGATCTTCTCTTCATCGGTCTTTTTACCGGCAATAAGTTGCTTTGTAAAACCCTCCAGTTCACTATCGGATTTCATTTGTTCCTTAACAAGCTTTATATACCAGTTGGAGATGACATCCCAATTGTTCAATGTCCAGAAAGAAAGCTGAGGGAAAGCATCACTGTCGTACAGAGAAGGCATACGCGATTCCGGAATTATTTCTTTTTGCTTGGTGTTTTTAAAAATATATCTTTTTTTATTGCCATCGGAAATGATTTGAGGCGTAAGTGTTGTTTTAAATTGCTTATATTTTAACTTGATATTGGCCGGCAATACTATTTCCATTATATCTTCTTCCATGGGGAAAAAATTCTGGCAGAAAAAGGTGTTAAAATAGTCAAAGGATAAAACCGGTTTTAAATTTTTTATTTCATAAGCATATTCAATTATACAGCCATCTTCCACGGCGGGCATAGTAAATCGCTTTACTTTAATATCCGTGTAAAATTCATAACCAGCATACTCTGAAGAATCGTGAATATCTTTGCTATCCAGAGTTATGACCTTTCCATCAGGTTTGATGGTATTGGCAAAAAGAATTTTAACCTCTTGATATCCTTCACGGTAAGATATTGAGTTTGATGCAAAACTGCGTCCACGCTCATTAAATATTTTAACACGGATTAAATTTCTGGTAACGCTGGTGCCATCGGCATAAAATTCTATATAATCATAAGAATATAAGATATCGGCTCCGGCATTAGGATGTTCTTCAGCTTTAGGTGTTTGCTTTAAAAACAAACTTACATCACCGGCAGAGATGCTTCTGATATTGGAATTCGTAGTCGAGCAGGATAAAACAAATAATGATAAAAAAATTAGTATATTTCTACCAATGCGCATAAATTACCCTTAATTTTTAGTTAATCATACAGACTTTATCTATTGGCGTCAATTGGTCTTTGATTCTTGCTCTTTGAATCGATCAGTGATAATTTAAAGCCTCAAAAGATGATAAAAAAATATTTTAAATTAAAGAGAAAAGATATTGCCTTAGTCCAATTTATTATTGAAGGATATGAGGAGATGGCCACGGTAACAACAATAGATCCTCAAACAGCAATAATCCAAATCTCTATTATTCCTGATTTTATTTCAGATATGAACTCTATAATTAAAGATCTAAAAAATAAATATAAAATGGAAGAAATTAATTGTCCGGAGAAGTAATAAAGTTTTCCAATAGGAATATTTTTTATGTTCATGCTGACCCATACTTATTTTCTACAGAAATATTTAGGCGCGGCAGATGTAAAAAATATTGATTTAGATGTTTATGTTTATAACATTGCCCCGGATTTATTAACAATTCATCCGCAAATAAGCTCCAATAAAACTCACAAAATACGAAGGTCTCTGCAAATACCAGTTCAATATTCACGATCAGCTTACGTCATGTTTCATCTATTGGTAGATGACCTTTCTCATTATGGATATATTTGTTCCGATTTCCAGGAAGAATTCAACTCTAACTCTAAAGGATATTCCTATGTCAAAGGCAAACATCTAATCAATTCCATTTTGGATTTACACAAAATAATCAATAAAGAAATTTCTTATAAGGAGGCAGCTTACCAATCACATTTAATTATCGAGATGATCTATGATCTTGTTATTTTAAATCAGATTAATTCATTCAAAACTATTGATCTTCTGGCGGAAGCGATAGATTTTACATTAAAAAATAAAATGAATGAATTCGTTGCCACAATAAATTGGTTATATGATGTGGAAAAAAATGAAATTGATGAAATAATGAGGAGAGCCTCCATCTATATCACTAAAGAAGGATTGGAGCGCCTCATGAATATTGAAAGCCGAATTCATCTTTACAAAGATAAATTCGGCCTGAAAAGTAATGATCAACTATTTTATGATTGTCTTAAAAATTTATTTCAGCAAGCTAGAGATTTAATTGACGACGATGAATTATTTTTCCAGGAAACAATCCAGACTATAAAAAATTATAGTTGGCTTCCGACTTCTAGATAGCTTTTTTCACAAACCCTGAACGAATACAGCGAGTGCAAACCTTTACTCTCTTTACCGATCCGGTTTTTTCATCAACACAACGTAATCTCTGCAAATTAGGATACCACACCGCTGATGTTTTATTATTAGCATGGCTCACTTTGTTGCCAATTGACGGTTTTTTACCACATACTTCACAAACACGAGACATTTAAAAATCCTCCTAAAAGTGTGCGACGTTACTAAACCATAAGGCAGTATTTTGCAAGCATTTTTTCGTTTTAATTTAATTTTTGGAAAATGGAGTCTACTTCTGAGCAGGTTGTGGGCAATCTGCCCAAAAGAAAGCGCTAGAAATAAAACTTAACTCCCTTATATTCTTCAGAGTATTTTGCAGCGCCGTCAATTTTTCATTGAGGGCGGTTGTCCAGTCGTTTCCAAAACGCGCAGCCAAATATTATCCTGAGAATCAATTTTGCGGCTGGAAGTAACTGTATTTAAGGGCAGATGAACATATTCGTCTTTCATCAAAGCCACCAGAATGCCGGTTTTTCCGGCCATCCCCGCATGCACAGCATACTGCCCCAGCGAGTTGCAATAGATGCTGTCCGAAGCATTTGCCGAAACCGACCGAATCAGATAACTGGGCTCAATATATTTTAAATTAAGTTCCAGATCAATTTTTTTAAAATAATCCTCTATGGCATTTTTTAAAAACAATCCTATATCGAGCAGGCGAATATTTCCTGAAGGATCTTTTTCCATGGGAGAAATATTTTCCCTAAGAATATCCTGACCTGCTCCTTCCGCAACTAAAATTACCGCATGCCCTCTGGATTTTATGCGTTTTTTCAATATTGTTAAAAATCCGTTTTCCCCTTCCAGATCAAAAGGCACCTCGGGGATTAGAACAAAATTTGTATCATTTTGTGCCAGCGCCGCATGGGTAGCGATATGGCCGGAATTACGACCCATTATTTTAATCAAACCAATACCGTTGAATGCTCCCTTGGCCTCAACATGAGCGCTTTTGATAGCTTCAACAGTTTTTTCTATTGCCGTGTCAAAGCCAAATGATTTCTGTATTAAATTAAGGTCATTATCAATTGTCTTGGGAATGCAGACTATGGCAATTTTCAAATCTCTCCTGGTTACTTCAGCAATTATTTTTTCGGCTGCCCGTATCGTGCCATCACCTCCGATACAAAAAAGAATATTGATATTTAATCTGACAAGATAATCCACCATGACATCTACATCTTGTGGGCCGCGAGAAGTGGAAAGAATACTACCTCCGATACTTGTTATATCATTGACAAATTCGGGAGTCAGATTAATTAATTTATGGGCGGATGCGGGATTTAACCCCATCAGGCCGTATTTAAATCCTACAATCTTTTTAACACCGTAACGGTGAAAAAGCGTCATCGTGAGGGAGCGAATAACGTCATTGATACCCGGACAAAGCCCGCCGCAAGTAACAATTGCCGCTTTTGTTTGGGATGGATCAAAAAATATTTTATCACGAGGTCCGGCAAGTTCCACGGAAAGCGGCTGACCTTTTTCATCAGTGCAGGATAAGTAATTATCTGAGTAAGTGTTAAATAATAATCTTTTTTGGTCTTGTGTAAAATTGCTGATGTTCAGCGGAGATTTAATTAATCTCTTTCCGAGATTGGTAATGGAAAAATTGTATTTCATAAATCATTTCCTTTTACCAGTTACTAGGGCTGCGGCATTCATACCGGAAATAATTTCTCCCTCAAAGCCGGCATCAGTTAACAATGACGCACCGGTGAAATAAATGTTACTAAATCTGGTTTTATTACTTTTCGCGGCAAAACCGGAAATAAAAGAGTTTTTTAATTGATATTTAGGATTAACAACAGCGCGTTGTTTTTGTGAAATATTAATGGATTCTTTTATATCGAAGAATTCAATATTTTCTTTTAAAAAGGGCAGAAAATATTCGAGGCGTTCAATTATTGAGCGGGCATTTGCCGTTAAGTTTTCTTTAGACCAGGTTATTTGATCATCAGGAAGAAAAACAGTTGCCGACAGTGAACTTTTGGAAGTAGTTTTTTCATCTTCAGGAGCGCTTAATTCCAAAATGATGAGATTATCATCGTAAATTTTTTTATTTACATCACTGACTACAGCAACATGTCTTGCCATTTTCTCCGGTAAAGATTTCTGGCGAATACCCAAATGAATTGTAAAAGGATAATAAGAAACTTTAACTGGTCTGATCAAATCATCAAAATTAATTTTCTTTTTACGTTCTATGAGTAAATGCATGTTTTGCCACTTCGTGCTGACAATCAGGTTTTCGGCCTCAATCTTGGAGGCGACACCGTTTTTATCCATAACGGTTACTTCGATTAATTTATCCTTTTTAATGGACAATACTTCGCAATTATTAAGATACAAACCGTTTGAAGATTCAATTTTTTTTATTAAAGAATTTAAAAATCCCTGCTTGCCTTGAGAAAAATAGTAAACACCACGCAGAGGCGCGGAATAATGAAAATGTGAAAATATAGAATCCTGATTTTTTATTTTAAAGGAAAGCAATGCCTGTTGCGCTTCCATAACTTTTTTAAAAGAAGCATTACGAAACATAATTCGCTTTAATTCAATATTATCATATTTATATTTGATTAAATATGGCGTTAGCTTTAGATAGTCAAAGTAATCCTTTATGGTTTTCGGTTGAATAACGGGATGATCTTGCAGCCATTTATCAATGATAGCTGAGTTTTTTTCAACGGTATCGTAAAAGGATTTGATTTCCCGAGCGAGTTGGGGAAATTCTCTCACCATTTCTTTGACCAGTGATTCTTTGTCGTTGAAAAAATCCAACCGATGTTCAGGCAGTATTACCTGATAAGCGGGATTTAATAAAAGGCTTTCCCATTCGCCGGGAGTAATATCCAATTCGGCCAAAAGAGAAAGAAGGGTCTGATTGGTTCCAAGCCCGGTAACCGGTGTAGGATCGATGTTAAAAATAAAATCGCCGGATAAATTTATCTCTTCTCCCATTTCGCTTTCTGACAGCATCGCTGTATTGATGCCGTGACGGGAAGCAACTGCCGCGGCAACATGGGAAGAAAGATCATCTCCTATGACAATTAGACCATACATCAATTAAATTATTTCCTCATCGTGGAATAATAATTTTAAAAAAAGTTTAAAAGCGAATTACATAAAGCATGGAGAGATATTTATTTTTCAGTTTTAATGCGTACTTTACGTCCTTTTATTTCAATTTTGCCTTCTGCAAAAAATTGTATTGCCTGGGGATAGATCCGGTGTTCTTCCTCTAATATCCTTGCCGCTAATGTTTCCTCGGTATCGTCATCA
This sequence comes from Syntrophaceae bacterium, assembly GCA_003141615.1. Taxonomy (GTDB): domain Bacteria; phylum Desulfobacterota; class Syntrophia; order Syntrophales; family Smithellaceae; genus Smithella. The sequence goes on along the minus strand of PLMV01000154.1, from coordinate 11,998 downwards.
AAAACCTGCACAGCACTTTGAATTATGATCGGTCCGGTGTCCACACCTTCATCAACAAAGTGAACTGTACAGCCGGATAATTTGACGCCGTATTCCAAAGCCTGCTTCTGTCCATGAATCCCGGGAAAAGATGGAAGGAGGGCAGGGTGTATATTCATTATTTTATGGGGGAAAGCTTTCAAAAGGGTAGGAGTAATAATACGCATAAAGCCGGCTAAAATGACCAGATCCACATAATTGTTTTTTAAAATTCTTATTAATTCTAAATTAAATTCTTCTTTGTTTTTAAAGTCCCCGTTTTTTAAAACAACAACGGGAATCCCGTGCTTTTTTGCTCTGGTTATTCCGTAAGCTTCGGGATTATTACTGATAACAATTTTGATAATTGCTTTTAATGAGCCTTTTTCAATATTATCAATAATTGACTGTAGATTGGAACCGTTTCCGGAAATCAAAATCCCCAATTTCAATAAATCAGCCATATATTTGACCCTAATTTTCACAAAGATAAACTTGATCCTGTTTATCTTCTCTTTTTTCTATAACACCAATCAGATAAGCTTTCTCACCCAGCATTTCCAAACGATCAAGCACATCCTGACATTCTTTTTCCGCAACGATGATCATCATCCCTATGCCCATATTAAAGACACGAAACATTTCTTGTTCTTCGACATTGCCTATTTCCCGGATAACGTCGAAAATAGGCGGTATATGCCAACTGCCTTTGTTAATAACGCAACGGCAAGATTGAGGAATTATTCGCGGGATATTGTCGTAAAATCCGCCACCGGTGATATGCACGAGACCTTTTATATTAAAAATCTTAAAAAGATTCAAAAGTGGTTTGACATAAATTCTAGTCGGTTCCAGCATTTCCAGACCAATCGTTTTATCTAAACCTGCGACTTTGTCGTTGACACCTAAATTTCCTTTTTCCAAAAGAACTTTTCTGGCCAGAGAAAACCCATTACTGTGCAAACCGCTGGAAGCAAGTCCGATGACCCGGTCATTGACGCTGACGGAGGACCCATTAATTAGTTTTTCCATTTCCACCACACCGACACAAAAACCGGCAAGATCATATTCGCTGAGTTTATAAAAACCGGGCATTTCAGCGGTTTCACCGCCCAGAAGAGTGCAGCCGGCCTGGATACATCCCTGAGTAATGCCCTCGACAATTTTTACACTTTTTTCCAGTTCTATTTTCCCCGTGGCAAGGTAATCGAGAAAGAATAAAGGTTCAGCGCCCTGAACAACGACATCGTTCACCGACATAGCTACGAGATCAATACCGATGGTATCATGCTTATCCACTAATTGAGCAATCCGCAGTTTAGTACCCACACCATCTGTAGAAGAAACTAATACCGGATTCTTTAAATTGCTTGAATTAAAATGGAAAAGGCCGCCAAAACCGCCAATGCCGGAAATAACTTCTTTGCGTGCCGTTGTTTTAATCATCGGCTTAATGCGATCAATAAACTCGTTGGCGGTATCAATATCTACTCCCGCATCTTTATATGTAATTTTAGTTGGCATGTTACCCCTTATGGATTTGATTCTTGATATAAAAGTATAATATAAATTCGTGTAACGTAAATCAGCGTTTAAGTCAATCATTCCTTGCGCAAACAAAATATATTTGTTAACAAAAAACAATCGATTCACCGGAAATGATTTAGGTTTGCTAACTTTCCCATGCGGAGACTTAAATGGATTCACTAAAAAAGATTCTGCAAAAAATAGAACAGCCTTTAATTTTTGCTTCTAAAGATAATTATAAAAACTTATCTCACATAAAAGATTTAGGCAAATCTCTTTTAAATTTGTTGTCATTGTTCAAAGGTTCCTTACCGCCGGCCTCCAATAATGATTTTTCCAGTCTAGTAGAAGAATTGTTAGAAATATTTTCCGATTATGATTGGCAAAAGCTGGAATTAAAGAAATATAAGATAGAAAAAGCGCTGGTTATATTGGAAAAACTCAAAAACGTTATTAATTCTTCCTCAACGCCCAGCCCGGTTCATCCTCCTGACCAGCAGACAATACAAAGAATATCCGATCTAAAAGAAGCTTTGGCCAAACTTACCCTGCCGGTTCAATACTTAAAGGGTGTCGGGCCGAAAATGGCCGCTCGCTTTGCCGCTAAGAAAATTGCCACCGTTGAAGATTTGCTCTATTTTTTACCACGGACATATGAGGACAGGCGTGAGATCAGGAAGATCAATCGATTGGAAGTTGGGAAGACTCAAACAATCACTGGCAAGGTAATTAATGCAGAAGTCAGGCACTACGGAAAGAAACGTATTTTAGAGGTTACTGTCGGCGATAATACCGCTAATTTAACTGCCAAGTGGTTCAAGGGCTCGATATCTTATCTGGTTGGTACTTTTAAAAAAGGGACTGAGGTAATGTTCACGGGAAATGTGACACCTAATTATTCCGGTAAAACAATGGTCCATCCAGAATACGAAATATTGGAAGAAAATGAAGCGGAAAATTTTTTAAATTTTAAAAGAATAGTACCCATTTATTCGGAAACGGAAGGATTGCACCAAAAGTATCTTCGGAAAATTATGTATCAGGCGTTGGAAAATTATGCCCGCTATGTTGCCTCTCCAATACCTTTAAATATCATCGAAAAAAGAAATTTACGCAACATTCATGAATCATTAATCTCTGTTCATTTTCCGGGAAATAATGAATCTCCTGATGAATATAACGCCTTTCGTTCGCCGGCGCATCGCCGACTGATTTATGATGAATTTTTCTTTTTTCAATTGGGTATGGCCATAAAGAAAACAGGGCGGATTTTAGAAGCCGGGATTAAATTTAATATTGAGGGAACTCTTTTAAATAAATTTCTTGCGCTTCTGCCTTTCGATTTGACGGCGGCGCAAAAAAGAGTGATCAATGAAATACAAGCCGATATGGCTAAACAAACCGCGATGAACAGGCTTTTGCAGGGTGATGTCGGCAGCGGTAAAACGATTGTCTCGATGGCGGCAATGATTACAGCTTGTGAGAATTCGTATCAGGCGGCGATAATGGCGCCTACTGAAATTTTAGCTCAGCAACATTATCAGAATATTAAAAATTGGGCGTCTGCGCTAGGGCTGAACGCGGTTTTGCTTATCGGCGGCCTCAACACTGCTCAAAAAAAAGAGGCGCTGGATAAAATATCCAGCGGAGAGGCGAATATCATCATCGGCACACATGCTTTGATTGCGGAAAATGTCGATTTTCATAAGCTGGGCATGGTTGTTATTGATGAACAGCACCGCTTTGGCGTCATGCAAAGAGCGACTTTGCGCGGCAAGGGAATCAGCGCGGATGTATTGGTCATGACGGCGACTCCCATTCCGAGGACACTGGCGATGACTGTTTACGGCGATCTGGATGTTTCCGTAATTGATGAAATGCCTCCCGGTAAAAAGCCAGTGCGTACCGTCTTGTTATCGGAAAGCAAAAGAGACAAGGTTTATCAGACAATCAGCGCGGAACTGGCCAAAGGTCATCAGGCGTTTATCGTTTATCCTCTGGTGGAACAATCGGAAAATCTGGATTTAAAAGATGCTACCAACATGGCGCAACATTTGCAAAAAGATATTTTCCCTGATTATAAAGTTGGTCTTATTCACGGCAAAATGAAGGAAAAAGAAAAGGCTGCCGTGATGCAGGAATTTCTCGAAAACAAAATTAATATCCTTGTGGCAACAACCGTGATTGAAGTGGGCATCGATGTGCCGCGGGCATCGCTGATGGTTATTGAACATGCTGAACGTTTTGGTCTTTCGCAATTACATCAGTTACGCGGCAGGGTAGGGCGCCGCGATATTTCTTCAAGCTGTATTTTACTTGCCGACTATAAATGCTCGGCGGATGCCCGCAAGAGATTAAAGGTAATGGAAAAAACTAACGATGGTTTTGCCATTGCCGAAGAGGATTTGGCTATTCGCGGTCCCGGTGATTTTTTAGGCACGCGCCAATCCGGTCTTCCTGATTTTCGCATAGCCAGCATCATTCGTGATGCCCGAATTTTAAACGATGCCAAGGAAGACGCGTTTCAATTAGCGGAGCGAGACCCCTTTTTAGAAAAGCCCGAACACATAATTTTAAAAGAAACATTGCTTTGGAAATGGCAGGGTAAACTGGATTTAGCGAGGACGGGATAAATAAGAGGGTCAGGTAGCAAGGGTCAAGGAGCAAGGATGTAGGGTCTGATCCCATGAGCATTCGCCGGGCATGCCTCACACAGTCCGCGAATTATCTTTCCTACCTTGAGGGGAGGAAATTAAAAGGAGGGTGATATTCTTTTTATCAAATCCCTCTCCCTTTAATTCCCGCTCACCAGGAGCGGGAAAAATAATACTAAAGGATTGAGAATGAGAATAGCAATAGTCGGCATTGGCGGAGTAGGTGGGTATTTTGGCGGAAAGCTCGTCCGTGAATATGAAAACTCCAACCAGCATGAAATAATATTTATCGCGCGCGGCGAGCATTTAAAAGCAATTAAAGAAAATGGATTGCACTTAATCACACGCGAAGGTGATTACATTGCCAGGCCGAGATTGGCAACAGATAATCCTGCCGAGGCGGGCATTTTCGATTTGGTTTTCTTTTGCACTAAAAGTTATTCACTGGAGAGTTCCGCGCGGGAGTTCATCTCCTGCATCAATAAAAACACAGTTGTGATTCCTTTGCTCAATGGCGTCAACAGTGCGGAGAGACTTCGCGCTGTCCTGCCGCAGACTGATGTTTTAAGCGGCAGTGTCTATATAATAAGCCACATTGAAAAGCCGGGTGTTATCCATCAGGAAGACGGAGCATGCAAACTGACATTCGGCACGGATGACGAATCAGCCCCAAAGTATCAATATGTTCTGGATATTTTGTTGCAGGCCAAAATTAACGCCGTATTAACGGACAAAATCTCTGAAGCATTGTGGACAAAATATCTGCTGATGTGCCCTATGGCATCTTTGATGTCCGCCACCAACAAGACATATGGTGCTATTTGGGCGGATTCTTCGCTTAGGAAAAAGGCAAGGGATATGATGCTGGAAGTCGTTGCAGTAGCCAATGCGCGTCATATTTTTCTGCCGGAAGATTCAGTCGACAAATCGATGGAAATGGTTGCCGGTTTTGGTCATAACTCAAAAACATCCATGCAACTGGATAGAGAAAACGGCAGGCAGACGGAAATAGATGCGCTGACCGCTTATCTTTGCAAAGCAGGAAAAGAATCAGGCGTTTCCACACCACTGCATGATGAAATTTATTTTCAACTCAAAATGTGATAGGAGTCTTAACGAAAAAAGGAGAAACATAAAGTGAAGAAAATAATTTTTGGAATATGTATCATATTCTTCTTGTCAATTAATGTTTGGGCGGAAAATGTAAAGAATATAGTTGTGGAGACATTGGCGAAATCAAGCTCAAGCTGGGACGGGAAGGCACTGCCTGCTTATCCTCAAGGCCAGCCCGAGGTTACCATCCTTAGGATAAAAATTCCCGCCGGCGCGAAACTAGAAATGCATAATCATCCAGTTATCAACGCGGGAGTTTTAATTGCGGGAGAATTAACGGTAGTAACGGAAGACAACAAAACACTGCATCTAAAAGCCGGAGATTCTATTGTTGAGGTTGTCAATAAAGCGCATTATGGAAAAAACGAAGGCAATCAGACGGCAGAAATCATCGTTTTTTATGCAGGTGTGGTGAATAAGCCGATAACGTTTAAGTAAACAGCTATCAAAACAAAATTCTTAATTTATAAATTCTGCTGTTTAATTCTTTGGATTTTCATCAGTTAACACTTTAAATATAATTTATATTTGTTTGACAAAATGGTTGTTTTTGTTATAGGAAAGACACTCTTAACTATTGTCCTTCAGTGGGCAAAATATAAAATTTAAAACTGATTTCAGGTACGCGCGATGAAAAATATTAATATCGGCTTAATTGGTTTGGGTACCATCGGAACCGGAGTAGTCAAACTACTGCGGCAAAACGAAGATCTGATTACTCAAAAGCTCGGCGCCAAGCTGGTTTTAAAGAAGATTGCCGATATCGATATTATTACGCCGCGCGGTGTTAAAATTAATAAGAATCTACTGACGACTAATGCCCGGGAAATAATCAACGATAAAGATATTTCCATTGTCATTGAATTGATGGGCGGATATGAACCGGCGCGTACTTTTGTTCTAGAGGTAATCGCCAAGGGTAAACATGTTGTTACCGCCAACAAGGCGCTTCTGGCGACCTACGGCAATGAAATATTTCCGGCAGCCCAGAGGCAGGCTGTGGATATCGGTTTTGAAGCCAGTGTCGGTGGAACTATTCCGATAATTAAAACTCTCAAAGAAAGCCTTGTTGCCAATAAGATAAATTCCATCATGGGCATTATGAATGGCACCTGCAATTTCATTTTGACCAAAATGACTGACGAAGGAAAGATGTTCGATGTTGTTTTAAAAGAGGCGCAGAAGCTTGGTTTTGCTGAAGCTGATCCTACTTTCGATATCGAAGGAATCGACACCGCTCATAAGATGGCGATAATTCTATCGTTGGCTTACGGAAAAAAAGTTAACCTGAAAGATATTTATCTTGAAGGCATCACTAAAATCAGCCGCGACGATATCGGGTTTGCCAGGGAATTGGGCTATCGGATAAAATTGCTGGCGATAGCGATGCTTAGGAATGGCGCGGTGGAGGCAAGAATTCATCCGACGATGATTCCTTCCGGCCATCTTCTGGCCAATGTTAATCAGAATTATAACGCCTTTCACATCATGGGTGATGCTTCGGGTCCCGTTTTTCTTTTCGGGCAGGGGGCGGGAATGATGCCCACAGCCAGCGCGGTTTTCAGCGATATAATCGACAGCGCCCGCAATATTTTGAAAGGTATTACCTGCCGGGTGCCCCTGCGATCAATCAATGAAACAGCCATGACCCAAATAAAGCTTATACCGATGGACAATATTGAGACAAAATATTATTTCCGTTTCTCCGCTCTTGACCGTCCCGGTGTTCTTTCCAAGATATCCGGTATTCTCGGAGAAAATAACATCAGCATTGCCACTTGTATTCAGAAGGCAAGGGGAGAGGGAGTCGCCGTGCCGATTGTCATGACAACTTACAGGGCTCAGGAAAAAAATGTGCGCCAGGCGCTGAAAAAGATAGATAAACTGGATATGGTGCAGGACAAAACTATTCTAATTAGAATTGAGGATGAATTAAATTAAAATTATTCACAAAGAAGATTCTCTAAATATTAATATGAAGTATGTAGTATTACTTGGCGATGGAATGGCCGATTATCCGACCAAAATGCTTGGCGGAAAAACTCCACTACAGTGCGCCCTTACTCCTTATATTGATCAGATTGCCGCGGAAGGCACATTAGGCCGTGTGGATACTATTCCAGCCGGATTTACACCGGGCAGTGATGTTGCCACCTTGAGTGTGCTGGGTTATGATCCTCGTGAAACTTATACCGGCCGGGGACCGTTGGAAGCGGCCAGTATGGGAATAAGTCTCGGACAAAATGATATAGCTTATCGCTGTAACCTTGTAACGATAGGCGAGAAGGATTCTGAGAGCGCGTTCATGGATGATTTCACCGCCGGCCATATCTCCACTGAAGAATCCAGAGAAATTATTCTTGATCTAAATAAAACGCTTGGTTCGTCTCCGTACCAATTTTTCCCCGGTGTCGGTTATCGCCATTTATTTGTTTGGCGCGACGCTCCTTCATCTCCTGAAACAACGGCGCCTCATGATATAACGGGAAAAACCATAGCGTCTTATCTTCCGCGCGGAGATTCTGCCCAGGAAATAAACTCAATTATGCAGCGTGCCGGAGAAATTTTAATAAACCATCCTATTAACGCCCAAAGACAGAAAGCGGGCAAAAAACAAGCTAATTCCATTTGGCTTTGGGGGCAGGGGAAGAAGCCTCAAATTGTTCCGCTTACTCAAAAATATTCCCTGCAGGGTGGAATGATTTCCGCCGTTGATCTGCTCAAAGGCATCGGCATTATTGCCGGATTAAAAGTTTTTCCTGTGGAAGGTGCGACCGGTTACATTGATACTAATTATGAAGGCAAAGCTAAAATGGCTCTGGATATTTTGAATTTTATGGATTTCGTTTTTGTCCATTTGGAAGCCCCTGATGAAATGGGACATGAAGGAAACGCCTCCGGTAAAATTCAGGCAATTGAGCTTTTTGATGAAAAAATAGTGGGGCCGATTTTAAATAAAATTGGATCTTTCGGTGACTACCGGCTTCTTGTTTTAAGCGATCATCCGACGCCGCTGGATCTAAAAACCCATGTGAGCGATCCCAGTCCATTTGCGGTTTTATCTTCCCGAAAAGAAGAAAACAAAGCGGCAGGTTTACCTTTTAATGAAATAAACGCTAAAGAAAGCTCGATTTTAATTTCTCCAGGCTATTTATTAATGGAAAAATTTATAAAGGATTGGAGAGCGTTTATTGCTTAGTAATTTTACCAAAGTCAGAGTGCTTTATGCCGATACCGATGCGATGGGGGTGGTTTATCATACAAACTACATCAGATGGTTTGAACACGGCCGGAATGAATTGATGCGTCAATTGGGAGTTGCCTATACTGAACTGGAAAAATTTAGTCTCAATCTTCCACTGACAAAGGTCAGTTGTAACTACCTGATCTCCGCAAGATATGATCAACTTTTAACCGTCGAAACCAAGTTTGATTATATCAAGAGGGCGAGTATCAGATTTAATTCCCAGATATGGGACGAAGATAGAGAAAAGCTGTTGGTGGAAGGCTACACCATTCACGCCTGTACAAATAGCGAAGGTAAAATAAGAAGAATACCTCAACTGCTTCTTGATCTGATAAATAAATATAATATTAAAGGAGAATAATATGGCGGCAAAATTATCAAAAAAAGAATTAAAGGGGCCGGATGCTTTTCAATCTTCCATAGAGGTAATAACTGATTATATTTCCGAAAACAAGAACCGCTTTTATGCCATTGTGACGGCAGTCATTTTGGCTTCGATAATTGCGTTTGGTATTTATATGTACTGGAGCTATTATCAATCTTCCGCAAGAGAAATGTACGCTAAAGCTCAGAACGATATGGCGAAAAATGTGTTGACCCCGGATGACGCCAGAGCAAACGTCAAAGTTTACCAGGAGTTGATTAATAAATATCCCCATAGCTTGAGCGCGCGGATGTCCCATTATCACTTGGGAAATCTTTATTATAATTTGGGTGAAATCGATAATGCCATTACTGAATATAAGAAATTTGTTTCTTCTTCCAGATCAGACAATGCCGGAATAAAATTTTTGGCTTTAACTTCACTGGGGTATTGCTATGAAGCAAAGAAAGATCTTAAAGTTGCGCTCGAATATTTTGAAAAGGCGCAAAAAAGTGACAATGTCGGATTTGAATCAATCGGGTTTCGCAATATTGCCCGACTGTATGAACAATTAAATGATAAAAAGAACGCTTTGGAGAATTATAAAAGCGCTTTGCAAAAGACCACTGATCCTTCCATGACGATTTTTATCAAGCGAAAGATATCTTCCCTAAGCTGATATCACTCAATGCGGAGGACAACATTTTGAAAGTATTAATATCAGGAAATGAAGCTATTGCCCGCGGCGCGTATGAAGCGGGTGTTAGGTTCGCCGCCGCCTATCCGGGTACTCCCAGCACGGAAATCCTGGAAGAATTTTCCAAATATGATGGTGTCTACGCGGAATGGTCGCCTAATGAAAAAGTCGCCGTCGAAGTAACCATTGGAGCCGCTCTGGCGGGAGAAAAGGCGCTGGCGGTTATGAAACACGTTGGCGTTAATGTCGCCGCCGATCCGATTTTCACAGTCAGTTATACCGGCACAAATGGGGCTCTGGTTATTGTCAGCGCTGATGATCCATCCTTGCATAGTTCTCAAAATGAACAGGACAATCGCAATTACGCCCGGTTTGCTAAAATTCCGATGCTGGAACCGGCCGATGCCCGGGAAGCCAAGGAATATATCAAACTCGCTTTTGCAATCAGCGAAAAATTCGACACGCCGGTTTTTTTGCGCTCGACTACCCGTGTTGCTCATTCCAAATCGGTTGTAACTCTTGTAGAGCCGGAAAAATACAAAAACAAAACCGGGTTTACCTATAACGCCGAAAAATATGTCATGGTTCCTATCAATGCCCGCGCACAGCGAGTGGAGGTGGAAAAGCGCCAGCAGGCACTGAAAATATTTGTGGAAACATTTCCTGAAAACAAAATGGAAATCAGCAATCCGGACGTTGGAATTATTACCGCTGGAATGCCCTATAACTACGCCAAAGAAGTTTTCCCCGATTATTCATATTTAAAATTGGGGATGGTTTATCCCTTACCGGAGAAGTTAATCCGCGAATTCGCCTCTAAAGTTAAAAAAATATATGTCGTTGAGGAGTTGGATCCTTTCCTGGAAGAACAGATCAAAGCTATGGGAATTAAAGTAATCGGCAAGGAAATCTTTCCGTATACCCTTGAATTTGATCCCGGCATTATTAGAAACGCGATTGAGAAAAACACTGAAGGAACTGTTTCACCTTATAAAGAAAACCTCTCGCCGCGTCCGCCGAATCTCTGTCCCGGCTGTCCGCACCGCGGATTATTTTATGCTTTGAGAAAACACAAGGTTTATGTCCATGGCGATATCGGCTGTTATACCTTGTCTTATATGAAACCTCTGGAGGGTTTGCATTCCTGCATTTGCATGGGCGCGAGTATCGGCATGGCGCACGGCATGAGCAAAGCTATGAAAGAAAAAGGGAAGGGCAAGGTCGTCGGCGTTATCGGTGATTCTACTTTCCTGCATTCAGGTATTACATCACTGCTGAATATGGCTTATAACAACAGTGACGCTTTAATCATTATTCTGGATAACAGTACAACAGCCATGACCGGCATGCAGGAGCATCCGGGAACCGGCTATACTCTGATGGGAAAAGAGGCTAAAAAAGTTAATCTAAAGGTTTTAATTTCCGCTCTAGGAATTGAAAATATAAAGGTTATTGATCCTCTTGATCAGAAAGCCACAAGAAGCGCCATCAAAGAAGAACTGGCCAAAGATGGCCCTTCAGTCATCATTGCCCAAAGACCTTGCGTTTTGTTTAAAAGAGCCAATACTAAACCGAAACCGGCGCTGAAAGTTGATCCTGATAAGTGCGAAGGCTGCAAGGCATGTTTGGGTTTGAATTGTCCGCCGATTTCCTGGAGGAAAGGCGTAACGAAGGAAGGATCGAAGCGCAAAGGTATTTCCTTCATTGATGAAACACTTTGTAACGGGTGTGGTTTATGTGAGCAGGTCTGCAAATTCGGCGCTATCAGTTAAATTAGGGGAATACATTTAAATGGTTGATAATGAAGTAAAAAGCATATTGTTCGCCGGCGTCGGCGGACAGGGGATTTTGCGGGCAAGCGATATCATCTGCGAGGCGATAATGGAGGCGGGTCTGGATGTGAAAAAAAGCGAAGTCCACGGCATGGCCCAGCGCGGCGGCTGTGTGACCAGCCATGTTCGTTATGGAAAAAAAGTCTATTCGCCATTGGCCGAGCCCGGAAGTATCCAAACGCTTATCTCTTTTGAAAAAATGGAAGCCCTGCGCTATTTGAAATTTCTCAGAAAAGATGCCGCCATTATCGTGAATACGGAAGAAATTTATCCTCCGGCAGTCAATATGGGTGACGCGCCGTATCCTGAAGATGCCATTGCTTTTTTAAAAGAACATTACACCAAGGTGATTTATTTCAACGCTGCGGAGCTGGCGCAAAGAGCAGGCAATATCAAAACGGCAAATGTAGTTCTCTTGGGCGCGGTATCCAATCTGATGAACATTGATCAATCCATCTGGCAGAGTGTCATTAAGAAATCATTCCCGGAAAAGTTGGTTAAAATGAATTTAGCCGCTTTTCAAATGGGAATTGATGCTTAACTTAA
>PLMV01000132.1 GCA_003141615.1 Syntrophaceae bacterium | reverse complement strand
GCCCGCAAGCTTTTCTTTTTATATCAGATACTGCTTTCCTTTATTGCCCTGCTCTATCCGCCCCGGAGCATTTTTGCGTTGTACTGTAACTTTTGATTCGTCGGATAAATCAATGCATAAATAGCCGTTTTTCATTCCTCTCTGTTCCAGATCAGCCAAAACCAGAGTTAATTTCTTCAGTTTGCTTTCAAAACTGCCCATGCCGAGCTTTAAGTAAAGACCTTTATCGGAAATTAAGGACAGTCCGAATACATCATCAATATGAATTTCGGAAATTGTGCCCAAATAAGCATACTGGCTGGAGCCGGATATAGTTTTCAATAAATTAAGCGTGCTTAAAAAAAGCGGGGACTTAGTTTTGTCTTGAGCGTTGAATCCGGTAAGTACGGGAAGATCTACTTCATCGCTTTTACCCAGTTTCTTAAACACAAACCCTTCTCCATCCATCAGATAAAAATCACTGCCCTGTTTGACTAAAACCAACGGACTTCTTTCCTGCACTTCTAAAACAAGCTTGTTGGGCAATTCCCTGCCGACATATACATTTTTTACCCATTGGTTCGCGGCAACCCGGCGTATAACCGCATCGGTATTTATGGCTAAAAGGTTTTGCGCGGGCTTTATCTCCGCCGAGGCCAGAACATCTTTTTCCGTTAGTTCCTTTAACCCGCGCACGGAAATTTCTTTTATTTCAAAATATGGTCTGCTTATAAGGACGTTGTAAGCATAAATAAATAAAGAGCTCAACGCTGCGATGACAATCAGTAATCCCATAGCGGCAAAAAAATCTCCCGATATATTGGTAAATCGCCTTTGTATCCGGTTTTTTTTCGCTTTAAGTCCTGATCTTTTCAACATTAATCTTCTCCAACAATCACAACTTCCGGCTCCAGATTCACGCCCTTTTCTTTTTCGGCCTTAGCTTGAATAAGCGCAATCAGCTCTAAAACATCGGAAGCCGTGGCCTTTCCCCTGTTGACAATAAAGTTCGCGTGTTTAGACGATATTTGCGCGTCTCCTACATTCACCCCTTTCATACCCATATCTTCAATAAGTTTGCCGGCTATTTGCATGGGCAAATTCTTAAAAATGGACCCGGCATTAGGAAATTCCAAAGGATGTTTTTTCTGGCGCCATTGCAAAATTTCACTTATTTTTTTCTTGATTTTCGCCCGCTCACCTTTTTTCAGTTTAAATTGAGCACCCAGTATTATTGTGTCGGCAGGAAACTCTGTCTTACGGTAACCGAAAGATATTTCTTCCCTGTTCATAATCTTCTTTTCGCCTGCAGCATCCAGTAAAAATACTGTTTTTATAACATCTTTCATTTCTTTTCCATAAGCTCCGGCATTCATCCAGACAGCGCCGCCGACGCTCCCGGGAATCCCGGCGCAAAATTCAAGCCCGGTAAGCTCGTCTGACACTGACCGGATGACAACTTTTGCCAGTGCTGCGCCCGCCTGGGCGGAAATGAAATCACCGCCTTCTGTATACTCGTATCTGATTTCTTTCATTCCGGTCATCAGCATAATTGCTCCCCGGTAGCCACCGTCCCGTACAATGATATTAGTCAGATTTCCTGCCGGAAAATAATTTATCTTCTTTTCTCTGAGTCTCCTTACAACCTCAACCAGTTGATCTTCGCTTTTTACAAACACGAGGGCGCCGGCATTGCCGCCAACATTAAGCGATGTATGACGCGACATCGGTTCGTCATACAATATCTTCCCTGCAATTACATTGCGCAGAGCTTCTTTAATTTTATTTTTTCCGGCCATCACTTTTTTGTTTTCCTTGCCGCCAGTTGTTTTAAAAAAGCTTCCCCGATTTTATAAATACTGCCTGCCCCGAGAGTAGCAATAGTATCCTTTGCTTTTACCGTCTTTAAGAGGTATTTTATAGTGCCCTCCGCCTGCGGAATATATTTCACATGCGGTTGCCCGTTTTGTCTGATAGCCTCGCAAAGTGCGGCGGAATTAATTCCGGCAATAGGCTCCTCACTGGCCGGATATATGTCATTTATAATCAAGATGTCGGCATCCCTGAAAGCTTTGGTGAATTCATCAAATAGCGCCCGTGTCCGTGTAAATCTGTGCGGCTGAAAAACCACGATAAGCCTGTCCTTCCATATTTGCCGCATCGCAGTCAGTGTTTCTTTGATTTCTGTCGGATGATGTCCGTAATCATCAACTACGGTGATGTCGCCTACCCTTCCTTTAATTTCCAAACGGCGCTGCACTCCGGAAAAGCTTTGCAGACCTTCCTTGATGGTTGCAAAATCAAGATTCAGCTCGCGGGCTACCGCTATTGCCGCCAAAGAATTATAGACGTTAAACATGCCGGGCATAGTTAACTCAACCGTCCCTAATTTAGCCCCTTTATAAACGAGACCGTAGGTGGTTTTTCTTTTTAGAAATTTTATCTCCTGGGCGCTGTAGTCCGCAGGCAACTCAATGCCATAAGTAATCATCTTGCGCTTGATCAACGGAGTAATTTCCCGCACGTGGATATTGTCGCTGCAAATAACCGTACAGCCGTAAAAGGGAACGATATTGGCAAACTTAAGAAACGCCTCTTTGATTTCCGCAATGCCCGGATAAAAATCCAAATGCTCGCGGTCGATATTTGTAATAACGGCTATTGTGGGAGACAATTTTAAAAATGAGCCGTCACTTTCATCCGCTTCCGCCACAATGATTTCACCATCGCCTAATCGGGCATTGCTGCCGATGCTTGCCAGTTTTCCCCCGATGACCATCGTCGGATCTAAACCGCCTTGCGCGAGGATCGTGGAAATCATTGATGTGGTCGTGGTTTTGCCGTGGCTGCCGGAGACAGCGACAGAAAATTTCATTTTGAGAAGTTCCGCCAGCATTTCCGCCCGCGGAATTACCGGAATATTTTTCCGGTGCGCTTCTCTAACTTCCGGATTGTCTGCCTTTACCGCCGTGGAAGTAACAACTACATCGGCATTGCCGATATTTTCCGCCGTATGTCCTATGACTACCTGCGCACCAATCTTCTGCAATCGCGCCGTTGTTTCCGAGGGCTGAACGTCGGAGCCGCTGATATTGTAACCGAGATTAACGAGAACTTCGGCAATCCCGCTCATGCCGATGCCCCCAATCCCGACAAAATGAATGCATTTTACTTTGCGTTGCATCAGACTGTTTTTTTTATCTACTCTCATTTATCTTGCCATTCTCTTTCTATCTTTATGAACTCATAAGCCTAATATTTCTTCGCCATTATTTTAATACAGTTGTCCACTATTGTTGCCGCCGCATCAATCCTGCTCAGTCTTAATGAATTTTCTTCCATCTGATGCAGCTTTTGTTCATCCCGCAATAGATTATCAATTGCACTAAATAACTTACCGCCGCTAAGTTCCCGCTCTGGAATCATGACAGCGGCGCCTTCGGAAGCCAGAGCTTGTGCATTTTTTAATTGATGGTCGTTTGCCGCCCAAGGGTACGGAATCAAAATCGCAGCCCTGCCCGCCGCGGTAATTTCCGCAAGCGATGTGGCGCCGGCACGACAAATGATTAAATCCGCATCCGCATAAGCTCCAGCCATATCAACAATGAAAGGCGTAACTTTCGCCTGAATGCCGAGTTGTTCATAAGCTTTATTTATATCTTCCAATTGCCGTGAACCGGTTTGATGCAAAACATGAACCTTATTTTTCATACTCTGCAATTGCGGCAATATATCGATAATACTTTTATTGATCGCTTCCGCTCCCTGCGACCCACCGAAAATAAGCAACTGCCAATAATCTTTTTTTTCTTTTTCTTTACTGCGTTCCACAACAAATGCCGCCCGTACGGGATTGCCGCTTAGAATCACTTTTGTTTGCGGAAAGTATGTTCGGGTTTGCGCATATGTTACGAATATTTTATCTGCAAAATTACCCAGGATTCTGTTCGTGATGCCCGGAATAGCATTTTGTTCCGCGATTGCGGTAGGTATACTCATAAAGTGAGCCGCAAGCACTGCCGGTCCTGAAGCGTAGCCTCCCACACCCACAACAATGTGAGGGCGAAATTGCTTTAAAATAAGCCTTGATTGCCACATGCTTTGCGGAATCTGATAAGCACCCCTTACCAATGCTTTACCCCCCCGTCCTTTAACTCCCTCAATATCAATTTCTCTGAGTTCATAACCAAGCTGACCAAGCAGTCTGCTTTCAATACCCTTTTTTGTTCCAATGAAAATAATTTTTGTTTTATCATCTCTTCTTAAAAATTCCTCAGCGATGGCAATTCCCGGAAACAAGTGCCCGCCTGTTCCTCCTCCCGCAATTACAACGCGCATTTTTACTCCAGACAAAATCAAAACTTTTTAACTTTTCTTTGGGCAAACAGCTAAGCTTCCCCCGACATTTCATTCATCACGTCTGAGTGGAAATATTCAATAAAATGCCTACAGCCGTCATGGTCATGATAAATGCGGTCCCGCCATAACTCAAAAAAGGCAGCACCAAACCCTTTAGTGGTATAAGTCCCATTACACCGGCAATATTTATGAATGCCTCCAANNAAAATAGCAAACATGACTATTACAATAGCCACTCCGATAAAGCCGCTTTCCTCGGCAATGATAGAAAGAATAAAATCAGTATGCGGCTCGGGCAAATAAAATAATTTTTGCATGCCGTCTCCTATTCCCACACCGAAGGTTCCACCGGAACCAAAAGAGAGCAGTGATTGGATAATCTGGAAACCGGTATTGTCAGCATCTTTCCACGGATCCAAAAAAGCAGTCAAACGTGTTAACCTGTACCCTTTATAAAAAATCAACAATACTCCGACAGGAATAAAGGCTGCTATCAAAAATAAAAGATGCTTTATCTGTGAGCCTGCTATACACAACATTAAAAGCAAAATTGTGGCAATAATTACGGCCGTTCCAAAATCCGGCTCCAGTAAGATCAACAAAATGATAATTGAGGTAATCACTAAAGGAACCAAAACGCCCTTGCTGAAATCCTTTAGCTGATGCGCCTTGCGGGTTAGTAAGTGTGCCAGGAAAATTACTATTGTGATTTTAACCATCTCGGTTACCTGGAAAGAAAAGCCTCCCAAATTCAACCAGCGCGTCGCCCCTCCGCGCTTCATTCCCAAATGCGGTATCAGCAGCATCGACAGTAAGAGGAAAGATAATAACATCCCCGGATAAGCCCATTTTCTTAATTGCGTATAAGGAATCCTAGTCATAATAATCATGGAAGTCAGGCCTATAAAAACAAAAAAGAGTTGTTTTTTTAAAAAATATTGGCCGTCCTTAAATTTTTCTAACGCAATAATGGAACTGGACGAATAAATCATCGCCGTGCCCACAGTCACCAAAATCAAAGTAACTAAAAGCAAAATAATGTCCGGCAATTTATTTTCTTTTTTAACCGCAGCATCCATTTAAAGATTCCCCACTACATCCTTAAAAAAATTGCCCCGTTCTTTATAATTGGCAAATTCATCAAAACTGGCACAACCCGGTGAGAGTAAAATGATATCGCCGGGCTGAGCATTTTTATAAGCGCTCTCAATAGCTTCCCGTAATTTCGCTTTTTTTAACGTCGGCATATCCTTGCCAATCAACGACGCGATACGATCGCGTGCTTCGCCAAACAAAATTACTTTTTTGGCTTTTGCCGCAAGCAATGGCTTTAGGGTTTCAAAATCACCGTCTTTATCGCGGCCACCCAAAAGTAAAATTACGGGCTTGGCAAATGTCTCCAGCGCCCGCACAACGGAACCAACATTCGTTCCTTTGGAATCATCGTAAAATTTGATCGAATTCTTTTCCCCCGCAAATTCGATGCGGTGCGACAATCCACGAAAGGCAGCAACAGCCGCAATGATATTTTCTTGACTGCAACCACAGAAGTGCGCCGCCATTATCGCCGCCATCACATTTTCCACATTATGCAAACCGGGAAGATTAATAATGCTTAGAGGATATTGCTCTTCGTTCACGCCGGGCATTCTAAGAACAATATTATTATTCTTAATAAATATTCCTTTTTGCAGCATACTTTTCGAACTAAACTTGACAATCTGCGCGTGAATTGTCTTGGCTATTTCTTCCTGCTCCGGGTCTGCGGCATTAAGAATCGCAAAATCCGCTTTTGTCTGATTAGCAAATACTCTGGTCTTGATGCGGCGGTACTCCGCAAAAGACCCATGATAATTGATATGATCGCAGGTGATATTCAAAAGCACAGCAATAAATGGCCGGATTTTTTCTATCCACTGGAGTTGAAAACTGCTGATTTCAGCGACGATAAAGTCATCTTTCTGTAAGCCCTCTACATATTCAATCAAAGGAGTGCCGATGTTCCCGCCGACAAACGTCTTCTTTCCTGAGCATTTTAAAATTTCACCCAACAGGGTTGTCGTTGTCGTTTTACCGTTAGTGCCGGTTACAGCAATTACCGGAACTTTTAAAAACCAGTAAGCCAGTTCGATTTCGCTGATAACAGATATATTCTTTTTTTGCGCCTCAACTAACAAATCATTGCCGGGAGGAACGCCGGGAGAAGGGACAACCATGCTGGCGCCCTTTAAAATACGGGCATTATAGTCGCCGATTTCCAGCCATTTTTTCTTGGCAATCTGTTCAAACTCACTGCCCCATTGATCAACCGGCTTTTCGTCCGTGACGGCTACTCTTGCGCCTTGTTTTCCTAAAAATCTGGCCGCGGCAATCCCCGTTTTGCCCATGCCGATTATGACTATTTTTTTACCGGTAAAATCCATATTTCCTCTAACGAAGCTTCAATGTACTTAGGGCCATTAAGGCCAATAAAATAGAAATGATCCAAAACCGCACAATTACTTTTGGCTCCGCCCATCCTTTCAATTCGAAATGGTGATGTAGGGGCGCCATTCGGAGAATGCGTTTCCCTCCGGTTAGTTTGAAATAACCAACTTGAAAAATTACCGAAAATGTTTCCACAACAAATATGCCGCCGACAATAGCCAGTAATATTTCCTGTTTGGTTATAATCGCCATAGTGCCCAACGCTCCACCAAGCGAAAGTGAGCCGACATCTCCCATGAATATTTCCGCAGGATAAGCATTAAACCAAAGAAAGCCAAGGCCCGCCCCGACAAGAGCTCCACAAAATACCGCCAATTCACCGGCGCCGGAAACGTGGGCAATCTGCAAATAAGAAGAAACTTTTACGTTTCCGGCAAAGTAGGCAAAAAGGAGATAGGTGGCAAAACAGATAATTACGGGGCCGATAGCCAGGCCATCCAGGCCATCTGTCAAATTTACGGCATTGGCGGCACCAACGATGATAAATGTGGAAAGCAGGACATAGCCCCAACCAAGGTTAGGCAATATCGTTTTAAAAAAAGGAACGGTTACTTGCGAGTTGAAACCGGGTTTCAAATAAAGAATCATACTGACGAACAAAGCGATCATAATTTCCGCGGCCAATCTTGTTTTACCGGGGATGCCCTTGGAATTCTTACCGATAAGTTTGCGGTAATCGTCNNCATCGTGGGAGTGCCTTTCTTAACCAAATGACTTTGCGGCCCGTCCTCTCTGATCTGCTGGCTGATTTGCATGTCTTGCAGCTTCCTAATCATCCACGGGCCGACGACCAGACAAATCAAAAGCGCGGTGATTGACGCAAAAATAGTCCGGAAAGTGATATAACGAAATACGTTAAAAAATGAAAACGTAGTATGTAAAGGATATAATAAATAGTAAATCAATGCTAATTCACTCCTGATTAATGAATCGTTTTATTATTTCCATTAATTTCATCACTTCCAAAATCATCACATATTTGAGCCGCAATTTTTTCCATCTTCATCCGGCGTGAACCTTTCACCATAATCCAATCTCCTTTTTTTAAGTGTTCTTTTAAGTAAACAATTCCTTTTTCGTTATCAGATAAAAAGAAAATGTTTTCCGGTGATAGGCCTCCTTCCGCCGCTCCGGCAGCGGTAGTTGCAGAAAAATCCCCCTGAAGAAAAAGGGCGTTGACGCCAATAGTCGCTATCAACATTCCAATTTTTCGATGCATTTCGTCAGCTTCTTCTCCCAACTCCAACATGTCGCCTAAAAACACGTAACCATTATGGTGGGCTTTTAAATCTTTCAATGTCATCAGGGCTTCCCGCACGGAAGCAGGGTTGGCGTTGTATGAATCATCCAGAAGAAAAGCGCCGTTATGCAGCCTGATTATTTCCATGCGTCCACTAAACGGCCGAAATGCGGCCAAACCTTCCGCTATCGTCTTTTGGTCTATGCCCACAGCAACAGCCGCGGCGGCCGCCGCCATAGCATTATAGACATGATGAAGGCCGGCAATTTTCATCTCCACTTTTTGTGTGCTGCCGCCGATGACTAAATTAAAGCGCACTCCCCTGACACCATTTCTTTCTATATCTTTTACAGTGATATCGGCATTAGGACTCATGCTGAAAGTAATTCTCCGGCCATTCCATCTTTCGGCAGCAGTTGTAACGGCTTCATCGTCAAGATTAATGATAGCAATGCCTGAAGATGACATATTAAGAAACAAATCATTTTTTTCTTCCCTAACAGCATCTATGGAGCCAAATCCGGCCAGATGCGCCGGACCGACGTTCGTAATCAGGCCGATATCCGGCGCGGCAATTTGCGTGAGTCTCTTTATTTCTCCCCTGGTATTCGTGCCCATCTCCAAAATCACCAATTCATGTTCCCTGGTAAGGCGAAATATTGTCTGCGGCAGCCCAATAAGATTATTTAAATTCCCCTCTGTTTTTAGAATATTTTTTTCCCGGCCGATGATCGCCGCCATCATTTCTTTAGTTGTCGTCTTCCCCGAAGAACCCGTTAATCCAATCACAGGGATGGAAAACCGTTTCCTCCATTCATGAGCTAAATCTCCCAGCGCAAGCAATGTATCATCAACCTTAATCACGGCAACAGTTTCATCCGCCAGAATTTGATTAATTATTACCTCATCCTGCACCAAAATTCCGGCGGCGCCTTGTTCTAGAGCTGTTCGCGCAAAATTATGGCCGTCAAATTTTTCGCCTTTCAAAGCAATGAAGAGATTCCCTTTGTTTATCAACCGCGAATCCGTAGAAATTCCATAAAATGTATTCTCTGGTTTCCCCGAAACTATAATTCCGGTAGTCACTTTCAATACATCATCTAATGAAAATATTGGCGAATCATTATTTATCAATTTACTGTACTTGACTCCTTAAGTTTTAAAGTTTGCGTTACAACAACACGATCATCAAATGGTATTTTGTTTGTTCCCAGAATTTGGTAATCCTCATGACCTTTGCCCGCAATCAAAATAATATCTCCCCTTCGTGCCACACTTATTGCCGTTTCAATAGCCTTTCTCCGTTCGGAAATTACCGTATAGGCGTGAACATCATTTTTTACTTTAAAATTGTCGGGCGCTATTTTTTGTATGTTATTTCGATCAATTCCCGTTTCTATTTCTGCGATGATAGCCAGCGGATCTTCAAGGCGGGGATTATCCGAAGTTACAATAGTCAAGTCACTGTAAAATGTTGCCGCCTCACCCATAAGCGGCCTCTTGCCGGTGTCTCTGTTTCCGCCGCAGCCAAACACTGTAATAATTCTTTTTTTTTTAAATTCCGCCAGATTTTGCAGCACCTGCTTGAGGGCATCCGGTTTATGCGCGTAATCAATAAGAACAGTAAAACCGAAAGAAGAATCAATCCTTTCCAGGCGGCCCGGCACATAAGATAGATTTTCTATCCCCGCTTTAATCGCCGTTTTCGGAATTTGCAGAGCTTTCGCTGCCGCTGCGGCAGCAAGAATGTTATAAATATTAAACTTGCCGACAAGCGGTGTCTGAATGGAAATGGTTTCTCCCGTCAAATCAATGTCGGCTTTTATTCCGGACAGGGACAATTCATAGCTTACCGTCTTGACTGCGTCATTTTCTTCCATACCGTAAGTTAATGCCGGAAGCGTTATATCCTTTAAAATAATTCGTCCCCACTTATCATCGCCGTTAATTATCATTTTTTGCGGATGAACCTTCTTACTTTGAGGTAATACTTCTGTAAAAAATCGCTTCTTAGCCTGAAAGTAATTTCCCATAGTTAAATGATAATCAAGATGTTCATGGGTGAGATTGGTAAACACGCCCAGATCAAAATCACAATCGTCAATCCTTTTTAGATCAATGGCGTGAGAAGAAACTTCCACAATGACATGAGTTATGCCCTCATCAGACATTGTCCGGAGTATCTTTTGCATTTCATATGATTCCGGAGTCGTATTGGGCGCGGGATATGTTTTATTATTGTAACGGTAATTAACCGTGCCCAAAACTCCACATTTGCAGCACGCTTGCGCCAGTATTGATTCCAGAAGATATGTCGTTGTCGTTTTACCGTTCGTTCCCGTGACTCCGATGAGACATAATTTGGCGGAGGGGTTACCGAAATAATTTTTAGCCAACACACCCAATGCCCGTCTGCTGCTCGTCACCTTAATTGCTGTTACCCCGGATGGAATTTGAATATCTTTTTCATAAACAATATAACGCGCGCCTCGATTTATCGCATCAGCAATAAAATCATGACCGTCATGTTTTAAGCCGGAGATGGCCACAAACAGGGAGCTCTCTTCACATTTACCCGCCGCGTAACAAAGCGTGGATACATCTCCAGTGACGTCTGCGGAAAGATTTATTATATTTAAATCTTTAATCAATTGACTCAGTTTCATGTGCTCCTCAATTGCTTAACTCAAAAACAACATTGCACACGCGTTCATCTCCGAACGGTGAGTGGGCTTGCGGATACTGGCGCACTGCCCAGCCATTGCCTGATATCTTAAGTTCTATTGATTCGGCTTTTGCTTTTTTCATCGCTTCTCTGATTGTCAAACCCGAAAAATCAGGCATGGTTGATTCATCTTCGCCTGCAGCATTTTGCGGAGTTAGGGTTTGCTGAGCAGAGACCAATTGCACTTTATTGGGGTCTTTTTCAAAAACAGGTGTTTCCCGAATGTTTGTTTTAAAGCAATTAAGTATTTGTTCCCCGATATTTTTAAATACCGGCGCTGCGGCCACCCCGCCCCATTTATCTCTCTGCGGCTCATCAAGAATTACCAGAATCGCAACCTGCGGATTATCAGCTGGGAAAAAACCCATAAAAGATGTGCGCACTTTTTCCGATGAATATACACCGCGGGAGAAATCGAATTTTTGCGAAGTCCCTGTTTTACCGGCAACAGCGACATTGACAATGCGCGCATTTTTACCGGTGCCGTCGGGAGCGCCGACAACTTCCGTCAGCATATTGGTGAGACGCTTTGCCACATCAGGAGAAATAACTTTACGCACTACTGTTGGTGTATAAAGTTTAATGAGATTATTATTTTTATCGGCAAAGCCTCGCACAACGTAAGGCTTCATTAAAACTCCGTTGTTAGCAATAGCCGACACAGCGGCAATTAATTGAATTGCCGTAACCGAAACACCCTGCCCAAAACCGATCATCGCCGTATCAACGGGCACCCAATTTTTCACCGGCCTTACCAACCCCGATGACTCGCCGGGCAGATCAATACCTGTTTTAGCCCCAAAACCAAAACGTTCAATATAATCGTAAAACTTTTCTTTTCCCATTTTTTGCGCAATTTTTGCAGCACCGATATTGCTGGAATATTTTAATATATCAGGGACTGATAACACTCCGTGACGTTTTTTGTTTGCTTCATGAATAACACGATTTGCTACTTTATAATTTCCATTTTCACAGAAAAACTTATCTGATTCCTTAATGATCTTTTCTTCCAGTGCGCCAGCCACTAAAAAAGGTTTGAAGGTTGATCCCGGATCAAAATAATCGGTAATGGCGCGGTTCCGCCATTTTTC
>PLMV01000206.1 GCA_003141615.1 Syntrophaceae bacterium | reverse complement strand
AGATCCCCTCGCGCCACTCGACTAAATACAATTCACGCCCGCCTATATCAATACATAACCTTACATCTTGTTACAAATGCTAACTTGATATCTTGTACAAGCATTTGGGGCAGATCACTTATTCCTGAAGTGTTCTGACAAAGTTATTGAAATTCAATATAATAAGAGTATACTTATTTAATAAAGTCATTGTTATAAAGATCAACAAAGCATAGAAAAAGAAAAGTTTAAATATTGGTTGTTGGAAGATTATTTTTATCCGTGGCCGTAAAATAGGAGGGGAAAAATAAGATGAACAGACAAAGATTTTCATGTCAAATTTTATCATTTTTTTTTCTGATGATGTTTCTTTTTTTATCCAGTTGTAGTGGAAGTGGGGGTGGACAAGAAAGTTCACAGACACCATTATCACCTCCAGTTAGTCATTATGTTAAGACTAAAATCGAAGTAGATTCTAATAATGAAGGCAAGATAGACAAGGTCTTTTTGTACACATACGATGCAAAAGGTAACAATACAAAAATAGAATATGATTCTAATAATGACGGCAAGATAGACAGTGTTCAATACTACGCGTATGATGCAAAAGGTAACAATACAAAAATAGAATTTGATTCTGATAATGACGGTTTTATAGACGATGTTACACGATTCACGTATGATGCAAACGGTAAAATGACGAAATATGAATATGATAATAATATTGAATATTACACATACGATGCACACGGCAACAATACGAGCATAAAATATGATTACAATGACGGAAAGATAATAAGTATTCGCTATTTCACATACGATGCAAACGGGAATATGATAAAAAATGAATATGATTCTGATAATAACGGTTCAATAGACAGTGTTACATACTACACGTATGATAAAAACGGTAAAAATACAAAAATAGAATATGATTCTAATAATGATGGCACGATAGACAGTGTCCGGTATTACACATACGATGTAAATGGTAATATGACGAAAGAGGAATATGATTCTGATAATAATGGCACAATAGACCAAGTTATCTATTACACATGGCAATTAATATGAACGTGTCAATAGAATAGTGATTATTGGCACTAGTAATTATTTTGTTACTCTCTTCTCACCCGTAATCCTCAATTCTGACAACTGCCAACTACTGAAACTAAGTAGGTGAAGTCAAGAGTTGTAATCATAGTATTATTGCTTGTTGTCAATCACGGGTATGAACCTCAAAGCAAGCAGCGGGGTATTATATCCCGTTTATACGGGGTAGTTCGACTAACGCTTCAAACTTCACTTTGTTCGTTTTCAGCGAGTTTCATTACAACTTACAGATATTACTGTGCTGCGCTTGTAATATCTGAGTTTCATTAGAATTGGAGTTTCACGAATAAAAAAATGGTGCGTGGTTGGAGGTGAAAAATTCCGGTGTGCGTCTGAGTATGAGAGCTATTGCCGGATGCTTTTTAAAAGTTTTCTCCAGGAAATTGCGCACAACAGGCCGCTGCCAGCCCGTGGGGTGCTGAAAGTTTTTGTAAAGAGACAAGTCGCCTTCATAAAAGTCATGCGTCGCGAGGCTTTGCGCCTCAACGCTCTGAGACGGCAAATTAAAAATCGCCAGATTTAAAAAATCAATGCAGTTATGATGCTGGCAGATGAAATCCAGCGTCTTTACCGCGCATTCTTTTGTTTCCGGCGGTGTGCCGAACAGGAAATAACAATAAGTAGCAATGCCTGTTTTTTTCAGTGTTTTTAAAACCGCGGAAGCTGTCGGCAAATCAATTCCTTTGTTGAGTTGATCAAGGACTTTCTGCTCGCCGGATTCAATTCCCAGTTTGAGCATGGCACAGCCGCTGTTTTTTAATGATAAGCAAAAATCTTCATCAGTTAAATGTTGGGTGATCCGGGTAAAGCCGTACCATGGAGCGCCTGGCGGCCTTTGTGCCAGAGCTTGCAGCAGTGACGGAGAGATAGAGCTATCCAGAATATGAATCAGCGCGGGATTTAAAAGTCTGGTCAATATTTGAAGTTCCTCTGCGGCCTGAGAAACTTCCAGCGGCAAGTAAGCATTGCCTTCCGCTTTTTCCGGGCAAAAAGCGCATTTGTGCCAGTAACAGCCACGCGCGCTGCTGTAAGGCAGGATCAGGCCTGGCGATAAATATTTATCAAGCGGGAAGCCATTGTAATCGGGCGGGCAGAAGGTCTTGCCGTCTTTTATTTCCAGAAGCTCCAATAATTTTTGTTCTCCAGCGCCCACAACCATGTCATCTACAAGCCCATAAAAAATATTTCTTCGTGCGCCGAGTTTAATCCATGAGGTAACCAGCGATCCGCCTAAAATAATTTTTTGCCGCGGCTGAATTTGTTTGATGAAGCCGATCATGGCAAAGGTGCAGAGAGCCTGACTGAGATAGTTTAAAGAAAAACCGATAAAATCCGGATTTTCTTTCAGCGCGTTCATCAGGCGATATTGAAAGTAAGGATAGAAAGGGTTGGCCTGCGGTTTTTTGGCTGCGGATATTAAATCGGCGCTCTTTACCGGAGATAGGCATTGATCGTGATAATCGGCAAGGGATAGATCAACACGCCATGATTTTCCCGCCACATTTAAAAGATGGTTAATATCCATAACTGCCCGCTGATAGCGGCTTGGGCTTCGGTAGGTGGCGATGTCTTGCAGCGCGGCAAGATTGATCTCCATTTTTTTACACGCGCGCGTTGTCCAGCGATCGGTTGTTGGATTGTTAGTGGAAGCATGCCTCAGCATGTGGAGGATGCCTTCCAGATTGGCATCAATAACATGGTGGTGAACGCCATTTGCGTTTAGACAGGCGGATAATTTGGCGATGCCCGCAGGTGGTTCTGAGCATTTGGCAATCGGCGGATGAATTAAAATTATTTTTGGTGACATAAGTTTTACCAATTTTAAATCAAAGCGCTATCTTTGTTGGCGTCGTTGTCGGCTTCCTCAACGTATAACCTGAAGGTCACGCGTGTATAATACGCCTCGTCGCCTCAATATCATCTTTGATTTAAAAATGGTATTGCTTAAAAATATTTCGATCTTTTCCTAATATTTAATTTTTGCTTAAGCAAGGCCAATTTTATACGAGGTGTTGCCCCAAAATCCTTTTTGCTGCCTGAAAGCGTTTTGGATAAATATAATGCTTGCTTCAGGCGATTACAAAACTCGCCTGCGGCTCAAACAGTTGTAATCGCTAATCTTGCGCTTCGCCAAGATTTATTAGCCAAAACGCGTGCAATGGCTGCTCAAATGGATATTTTTTGAGCAATACCCTTTATAATATTTGCCGCTTGACAGGTAGTGATCTTTACGCAATAGTCACTCCCGCGAACAGAGTGTGTCGCAATCATCATTTGTCATTGCGAGACGACCCTTGGGAGGCGTGGCAATCTCTATGATGTCGATTAGATACGAGATTGCTTCGGTCGTTACTCTTCCTCGCAAAGACATTATGATACAGTCTGCAAGCCCAGTATGATGGGAAAGAAAGTTTTTAAAAAGCATAGAGTAATACAATGATTGGTGTCTTGCTTTTTCTAAATAGATTGTTATATTTGCAGCATAGTTGAAAAGAATAACGGGTATAAATCCCAAAGTAAGCTGCGGGGTATTGTATCCCGCTTATGCGGGATAATTCGACTAACAAACTTCTATTCGCTTCGCTTTTGAAGTTTGAGTCTCATTACCCTCCGCTTCGCGGGATTGTTCAACTTACCAATTCCAACGTGTGACCTCGCGTGACCTTCAGGTTATTAGGTTATACGCTTCGCTTTCGGAATTGGAGTTTCACAATAAATGTAAAATTAAAGAAGTCTTTTGGTAATTTGTGAAAATTAAATCTTTTGGTGATAGAAGTAAAATAATACTGGCTATATTTGTCGCACTGTTTATGGCGCTGATAGCCAATGCCACGTTTGCGGCGGAAAAATATCCGTCGCCACGCGGTGCCGTCAATGATTTTGCCAATATCATTGATCAGGATAACGCCGCTAAAATAGAAGCCCTGGCGCGTGAAGTCTTAGAAAAAACAGGTACGGCGGTTGTTGTGGTAACGGTCCCTACTATTGGAGAAGGGGAAGAAACCAGTCTTTATGTCAATGGCCTTTATAAAGCGTGGGGTATCGGCAAAAAAGGTGAAGACAAGGGCGTTTTAGTATTTTTGACGCTTAAGGAACGAAAAATCAGGATTGAAACCGGTTATGGCGTAGAGGGAATATTACCGGATGGTTTAGTCGGTGAAATCAGGGACACGTATCTAAAGCCGCAACTCAAAGCAGGTAATTATGGTCAGGCTTTTTATGATACAGTGTATGTTCTCAGCTCTTATATCGCCAAAGATGCCGGTGTTCAGTTGAGCGGTTCGCGCGCGCCATTGCGGACAAATGCCCGCGCACAGCAAAAAGGCATTAACGTTTTTGGATTAATATTTTTCTTTATTGTGGCCGCTTTGCTTTTAGGCACAAGAACAGGCAGATCAATGCTTCCCTGGATATTGCTTTTGTTCCTGAGTGGCGGCCGTGGCGGTGGAGGTGGCGGCGGTTTCGGCGGCGGCTTTGGCGGCTTTGGCGGCGGCGGTAGCGGCGGCGGCGGGGCCGGTGGAGATTACTAATAAATTTAGTGGGTGTGTAAAATGGCAAAAATACCAGATAAACCAGAAGATGTTTTTGTTCCTTTAACTCAAGACTATCAGAAAGTATTCGGCAAGGAGCTGATCTCTCTTATTCTTTACGGGAGCGCTGCCGGTGGCTCTTATGTAAAAGGCAAATCGGACATTAACCTACTCGTTGTCTTGACAGCGGAGGCGATCAACAGGCTGGAAGATTCTTTGGCCACGGTTAAACATTGGAAAAAGTGCCGTGTGGCTGTGCCTCTGGTTATGACAAAGGCATTTATTGAGAATTCTCTGGATTGTTACCCGATAGAATTTTTGAATATGAAAAACCGCCACATTTTAATTTATGGCGAAAATGTTTTGGAACAATTAAATTTTAAGCCGGAAGATTTACGTCTGCAAACTGAAAGAGAATTGAAAGGGAAACTGATTTTGCTGCGCCAGGGTTATCTGGAAACGGAAGGGAACGCGCGGCAATTGAAACAGCTGATCAGCCGGTCATTTACGGCTTTTATTTCCATATTCAATGCCCTGCTTCATTTGAAGCAGCAATCAGCGCCACATAAGAGACGCGATACAATAAAAGAAATGGCCAAACTTTTTGCGGTTGATGCGGAAGTATTCTTGTCTTGTGCCGACATTAAAGAAGGCGTGGATAAGCTCTCCGGAGAAGAAGTCGCGGGTGTCTTCAAAAAATATCTGCGCGAAGTCGAAAAGATTTGCAATATCGTTGATGCTTTATAAATTTAAAATATGCAGGAGGTAAAAATGGATTCAAAGAAGAAAACTTTAATTATCGTGCTGGCAGTAATTGTTTTTCTGGCTATCGCCGCTTATTCTTTTTTCGCGGGCAACTACAATAAATTTGTCAATTTGGATCAGGCAGTTAAAACTTCGTGGGCGCAGGTGGAAAATCAATTACAGCGGCGTTTCGATTTGATTCCCAATCTGGTGGAAACCGTAAAAGGTTATGCCAAGCAGGAAAAAGATGTTATGGTGGAAGTGACCAACGCCCGCGCTAAAGTCGGCGGCGCCGGAAATGTTCCGGATAAAATTTCGGCTAATAACGAATTATCCGGCGCTTTGAGCAGATTGATGGTGGTTGTAGAAAAATATCCTGATCTGAAATCCAATCAAAATTTCATGCATCTGCAGGATGAACTGGCAGGGACGGAAAACAGAATCGCCGTGGAAAGAATGAGATACAACGAAGCGGTAAAAGATTATAATCAGACAATAAAATCATTTCCGGCCAATTTGCTTGCCGGCATGTACGGTTTTAAAGACGCAGCATTCTTTGACGCGCCGAAGGAAGCTAAAGAAGCAGTCAAGGTTAAATTCTAAAATTAAAAGTATTTTTGTGAAAAAAATCAGCCCCGGACTTTAGACAATAAGGTTCGGGGTTTGTATTATTCGTAGAAAGCTGTTTTCCACACGCCGTTTTCAGCTAATATCCGGGAAGGTTCGCTTAAATTCACAGGCCTTTTATAAGCATCAATACTGTATTCGGGATCGTGCGGTAACTTGAGACTGTTGCCTGTTAATTGCGGCAGGATGGGATAGATGATTTTTGTTTTAGCCGCGGAGAAAAGCTCGTCAATATTTCTAAAGGCGGACAGCTCTTCTATAGTTTTCAATGTGGGCGGCATTAAAATAATTTTCTGCTCGCTATGCATTTTCAACGCCTCTTGCGGCGTTACCCAGAGCGATTCCGTAAGCTCTGCCGCATCAGCCACAGGCGTCTGATTGGGAGGCAACTTGGCCAGAAAAAAGCGGGTGTTAAATCTCTTTTGTTCAAAATCCGGCGTAATCCAGTGAGAGTAAGGGATCAAGTTGTCGGGGAAAAACAAAATTTCTTCTTTTCGGGCAATTTCCGCCAGTGTAATTTGAGAGGAATTAAGCTCCCGCCGGTAGTCATTGAATCTTTTAAGAACTTTTTCGTCATGAAACGAAACAAAGTTTCCGGTGGTTTTGCCACCCAAAAGAATGCCCGCCTCTTCGAAAGTTTCCCTTATAGCGGCGATAAAAAATCCCAGCGCTTTTTCACTAGGCAAGCTGCTATCCTGCAGCAACCGGCACGGATCAAAGACATCAGCCGTCTTGATATAATATTCTAGTTGCGGATCGTTGTCGGTTTCTTCCAGTTGACCGCCGGGAAACACATATGCCCCGGCCATGAAGGACTGCTTTTGATGACGCCGCGCTAAAAATATTTTCCAATCACCCGATTTCGATGGCCGGATTAAAATCACGGTTGCCGCATCTTTTAAAACAGTTTTATTTTTCGTTGAATTCATAAGTTTTCAAAAAACCTTATATTCTTCTTTTGCCGTAGTTTCAACCTCTATATATGCATGCAAAAAGATTCAAGGCTTTTCTTAAAAATTCAAAAATTTATAACTATTGTTTGTAGATAAGAAAAATTTATGTTACGCAAAAAGATATGGGGAACGAGAACTTCAAGAATATTACTCTCCAGCAAATGGAAGCGGTTATTTCTCTGGTCGAAGAGAGGAGTTTCAGCCGTGCCGCAAAACGAATGCTGCTGACCCAACCGGCGCTAACCAAGAATATCAAGAATGTGGAAGATTCATTGGGCGTTTTGGTGGTTAATCGCAGTAATGCCGGAATTTCACTGACGCCGGAGGGAAAAATTCTCTATGATTACGCTCAACGGATGGTTAAACTCAGAGATGAAGTAAAAACAAAAATAATTAAACTGCATGAAAATGCCGGTGGCGACATTTACATCGGCGCCAGTACTATTCCGGCCACCTACATTCTTCCCCGCGCCTTGAGCGCATTTTGTAAAACAAATCCCGATATCCGGATATACATCAAAGCCGCGGACAGCGAAGAAGCGATGAACATGGTTTTGGATGGTGAGGTGGAAATCGGCTGTATCGGCAAGAAACCGCTGAATAAAAAACTGACGGCAGAGCCTCTGTGGAAGGATCGTCTAATCCTGGCTGTTCCAAAACTTCACCCCTGGCGCAAAAAGAAATCAATTACGCTGCCGGAATTATTGAACGAACCGTTTGTCATCAGAGAAAAAGGTTCCGCGACTCGGGAATTGTTTGAATCATGTTTGAAAGAATCAAAATCAATAAGTCTTTCTCATCTCAATATTTGCGGCGAACTGGGAAGCTCGGAGGCAATAAAGGAAGCTATCATTGCGGGCTTTGGAGTTTCTGTTATTTCCATTCACGCTGTGGGGCGGGAGTTATCTCAGGGGGTACTTTTTGAAGTTCCAATTCAAGGCTGTCCGATGGAAAGAAACTTTTATTTAATTTATAGACGTAAATTCGATTTCCGGCCGTTTCATAAAACATTCATCAATTTTATTAAGCGTTATACCCCCGGCGGTTCTTAAGCCTGAATCTTTATTCTTCTTATTCCATTACGTTTTCAAG
>PLMV01000054.1 GCA_003141615.1 Syntrophaceae bacterium | reverse complement strand
ACAGGGTGAGCTGGGCGGCCAGCGCCCCTTGGATTTTGGCTTTGATGCCTCCGTTAAGGCTAAGGATGAAATCGTCAAGGCTTGGGCTGATGCGCAGGACTTATGGAGGATATTCAACCGTCACCGTGCCGATGTGGCGCAGGGCGCTACCGGCACCAGTGAAACCAGAAAGTTTTGGATGCTGCCCCTTTTGAGTCTTCTGGGTTATGAACTGGAATTGAGTAAAGCGGAGAACGTCAACGATAAAACCTACGCCATAAGCCACCGGGCAAAAAACCTTGATGCCTTTCCCGTCCACATCATGGGGTTTAACGACAGCCTGGACAAAAAGCGCGAAGAATCAGGACCCCGCATGTCGCCTCATGCTCTTGTTCAGGAATACCTGAATCTTACAGAACACCTCTATGCCATCGTGACCAATGGCATCCAGCTTCGCCTACTGCGCGACGCAAGCCGCCTTATCAAGCTTTCATTTATCGAATTTGATCTGGAAGCCATGATGGAAGAAGAGCAGTATGCCGACTTTGCCGTCATGTACCGCCTCATCCATGCATCTCGCATGCCGGTAAAGATGGATGCCGGTGCGGAGAGCCTAATTGAAAAATATCATCAGGACGCCCTCGATTCCGGTTCACGCATCCGCGACGGATTGAGCGCCGCCGTCAAATATTCCATTGAATCCCTGGCCAACGGTTTTTTAAAACATCCAGGCAATGACGTTCTGAGGAAAGAATGCGCTGGCAAAGAGATTACCGGAGACACCTATTATAAAAATCTCCTCCGCCTGATCTATCGCCTGCTGTTTCTGATGGTCATTGAAGAGCGGGATTTGATTTACCCAAAAACGGCAGACCGCAAAAAGCGCGATATCTACTACAACTTTTACAGCATTGCCCGTCTGCGCAAACTCTGTGAAAATAATTTTCTGGAAGAAGACCGATATGACGATCATTGGACGGGGCTCAAAAATACCTTTCGCTTATTTGAAAGTGAAGACAATGGCCGTCATCTGGACATCAAGCCCCTGGCCGGTGATTTATTCGGTTATGATGCCATCGGCATTCTCTCTGATTGCAGTCTGGATAATCAAACCTTGCTTACGTGTCTAAAAAACCTGAGCGTTTTTGTTCATCCTAAAACCGGCCAGAAGGTGCGTGTCAACTATGCCGCCCTCAATACGGAAGAATTCGGTTCTGTTTATGAAGGTCTACTGGAGTATGCCCCCCAGATATTATCGGAGAATAACGGATTTAAGTTTGTCTTTGCTCAAGGCTCAGAACGCTCATCTACAGGCACTCATTACACGCCCGATGAACTGGCTCAGCCCCTGATCAAACATTCACTGGATTATATCATTGCCATTAAATTAAAAGAGCCGGACCGTGAAAAAGCCCTGCTTTCCATCCGGGTGTGTGATGTAACGGCGGGTAGCGGTCATATCCTGCTCAATGCCGCTAGGCGCATCGGTTTTGAACTGGCTAAAGTGCGCACAGGTGAAGACCAGCCTTCGCCTGCGGCTTATCGTAGCGGTATACGTGATGCCATTAAAAACTGTATTTACGGAGTGGATAAAAATCCTCTGGCTGTGGAACTTTGCAAGGTGTCGCTCTGGCTGGAAGCGCACATTCCTGGCGAGCCGCTTAATTTTCTGGATCACCATATCAAATGCGGAGACTCAATTGTAGGTCTGGCCCATAAAGAAGAACTATTAAACGGTATTGCCGCCGAGGCCTTTAAAAAAGTGACTGGCGACGATCCCGACGTTGTTAAAAGAATGGCCAACCGCAACCGCGAAGAAATAAAACACAAAAAGCAGGTGCCTCTCAAATTTGAACAGACATTAACTGATGATGTTAAAAACATTACTGCCTTATTGAATAAACTCAGCGCCATGCCCGAAAATACGCCCGCTGAAGTTGCCTTAATGCAGCAGGAATATTTAAAGATCACCAGCGGTGCCCTCTGGTGGCGGCTGAAAAATATGGCGGATATTCAGACAGCCCAGTTTTTTATTGCCAAAACAAAGGAAAACGAAAATAAGATCATAACGGATGCCGAATGTCAGCAGTTCCTGTCTGGAACACAAATGATCGGCCAGGCTGTGGCAAAGGCAATGGCCATAGGCCGTGAAAGACGTTTCTTTCACTGGTTTCTGGAATTTCCGGAAATCTTTCTGGAAGGAGGCTTTGATTGTATTTTAGGAAATCCACCTTTTTTAGGAGGACAAAAACTCAGCGGCACGTTTGGTCCGAGCTTTTTGGAATATGTAAAATTTGCCTATGCGCCTGCGGGAAGTTGCGATTTGGTCACCTATTTTTTTCGCAGAATTTATGCCATTATTAAGCAGGGCGGCTTTCAGGCCCTTATAGCCACCAACACAATAGCCCAGGGCAACGCGCGCGAAGGCGGGCTAGACGTAATTTTATCACAGGGCGGCAGCATCAATTTTGCGGTGCGTTCCATGAAATGGCCGGGACTGGCAGCGGTTGAGGTTGCCCTTGTTGATATTTATAAAGGACAATGGAAAAGTCTCTTTGTCCTGGACAACAAGATTGTTAAGCATATTACAGCTTACCTCGACGATTCGGAAACAGTCGGCAATCCCTATCCTCTGCTGCAAAATGCCGACAAAAGCTTTCAGGGAACAATTGTGCTGGGTAAGGGCTTTGTCCTTGAACCGCACGAAGCGGCACGGCTCATTGAAAAGAATTCCAAAAACAAAGATGTCATCTTCCCCTACTTAAAAGGCGAAGATGTAAACACCAATCCCGATCAGTCACCTAGCAGATGGGTGATCAACTTTTTTGATTGGCCGGAAGATAAATGCCGGGAAGATTATCCGGATTGCTTTGAGATTATTGAAAGATTGGTAAAACCTGAAAGGGAGCTCCTTAGGAACAATACTGATGGTATAAAAAGAAAAAAGAATTGGTGGCTATATGGAAGAAATCCTATATCACTTTACCGTACTATTCAGCCATTAGAACGGTTTTTTATTATTTCAACGGGGGGAACAAAGTACGTAACATTTGCGGGTTTTAAAGATAAAATAGTATTTGCTAATACCGTAGCAATAATAGCTCTAACACAATATAGGGAATGGGCTTTAATTAATTCAAGTATGCACGACAATTGGGCTTGGAAATATTGTTCAACTAAAGGTGGTGCAACATTGAGATATACGCCTGTTGATGGTTTTCAAACCTTTCCATTTCCGCAAACACTGGCAGTTGGTATTGAGCAAATCCTTGAACAAAATGGTAAAAATTATCATGATTTCCGTGAAAATATCATGATAAGAATGCAACTTGGCTTAACCAAGACTTACAATCAATTTCATAATAATCAATTATCAGTCATAAGTGATAAATTGACGGAAAATGAAATTGAAAAGAAATACGGCAAGGAAACACTGAATCTCTGGAATCATCTTTCCCGGACTGCTAATACCTGCTCATTCAATGAGGCCGTGGAAGGCATTTTTGAACTGCGGAGTCTGCATAAGGAAATGGACGAAACGGTTTTTAAAGCTTACGGCTGGACGGACATCGATCTTGCTCATGATTTCTACGAAATGGATTATCTGCCAGAAAACGACCGCATACGCTACACGATATCGCCTGCCGCCCGCCGCGAAATCCTGAAGCGCCTCCTGCAACTCAATTACGAAATCCATGATAAGGAAATCGCCGCCGAACAACAAACCGCGCCTGCAAGCAAGCCACGCAAAGGAAAAAAACAAAAAGGAATCAATACAGAGTCAATCATATTCTGACGTACAACTCCATCACGAGGAAATTATTCATGACCACTGAACTTGCCGCTGTAACCAATTAATCTATGAACTTCTTATTTCCCAACTATAAGGTTGGGTATTTCCCAGAGATTTTACTGTTGCAGTATACTTATCATTTCATTAGCCTTCGCATGCCCTTGTTCAGCTGCTTTTTTAAACCATTTCAATGCCTCATTTTTATCTTTGTCAACTCCATCACCATTGGAATACATAACTCCTAGACCAAATTGTGCCTCAGTATATCCTCGATCAGCCGCTTTCCTAAACCATATTGCAGCCTCTCTATAATCTTTGTCAATTCCCTTACCGATTAAATACGATAGGCCGAGAAAATGTTGTGCCTTCGTATGCCCTTGTTCAGCGGCTTTTCTGAACCATTTCAATGCCTCTATATTATCTTTGTCAGCTCCATTGCCCCTTAAATACATTAACCCAAGGTTATATTGTGCCTTATCATGCCCGTTATCAGCAGATTTCTTGAACCATTTTATTGCCTCTCTATAATCTTTGTCACTTCCTTCGCCATAGTAATGCATGAAACCAAGTTCAAATTGTGCTTTCTCGTGTCCTTGGTCGGCAGATTTAATAAACCACTTAAATGCCACTTTTTTATCCTTATCAACTCCATCACCGGTGGAATACATTAATCCGAGGTTATATTGTGCCTTCTTATTCCCTTGGTCGGCAGATTTAATAAACCACTTAAATGCCACTTTTTTATCCTTATCAACTCCATTACCGATAGAATACATTAGACCGAGAAAATATTGTGCAAACTCATACCCTTGCTCAGCAGATTTTGTAAACCATTTTGCTGCTTCGCTATCATCCCTGTTAACTCCATTGCCATAGTAATAAATACGCCCGAGAAAATATTGTGCAGTCCTATTTCCTTGTTCAGCAGATTTACTGTACCACTTCAATGCTTCACTATAATCTTTGCTACAACCCCAAACACCATAATAGAGATGTCCTGCCATTAATTGTGCAAACTCATACCCTTGCTCAGCAGATTTTATAAACCATTTCAACGCCTCGTTATAATCTTTATCAACTCCACGTCCCTGGAAATACATGCCCGCTAGGCAACATTGTGCTTCGGCATGCCCTTGTTCAGCGGATTTTCTAAACCACCTTACGGCCTCACCATCGTTCTTCGTTAATACTTTTCCCGCTAAATACTTAATGCCAAGTTCAAATTGTGAATTAGCATCATTCGGCGTCAGGCGGATGATCTCATTATAGTCTTCGATGGCGCGCTGATGTTCGCCAAGTTTATCGTAAGCACCACCCCGGTTGGTGTAAGCTTTAGCATTATCCGGTTGCAGGCGGATGGCTTCATTATAATCTTCGATAGCACGCTGATGCTGACCAAGGTTACTATAAACAATCCCTCGGTTGTGGTAGGCCTCGGCTAAGTCCGGCTTAAGGCGGATGGCTTCACTATAGTCTTCGATGGCACGCTGATGCTGATCAAGGTTCCCATAAGCAACCCCCCGGTTGTGGTAGGCCTCGGCTAAGTCCGGCTTAAGGCGTATAGCTTCATTATGGTCTTCAATGGCGCGCTGATACTGGCCGATGTTAACATAATCAGTCCCCCGGTTGTAGTAGGCATGGGCATCATCCGGCTTAAGGCGGATGGCTTCATTATAGTCTTCGATAGCGCGCTGATACTGGCCAAGTTTATCGTAAGCAACTCCCCGGTTGAAGTAGGTTCCGACAGAATCCGGCTTAAGGCGGATGACTTCATTATAATCTTCCACGGCAAGTTGATGCTGGCCGAGTTTACCATAAGCAACCCCCCGGTTGTCGTAGGCATTGACATCATCTGTCTTAAGGCGGATGGCTTCATTAAAGTCTTCGATAGCAAGCTGATATTCGCCGAGTTTGCCATAAACAGCCCCCCGGTTGTCGTATACAAACGCCGCTTGCGGGTCCAGTTCGATAGTTTTACTGAATGCGTCAACTGCAAAGAAGTAATTACCCGAAGTGCCCGCTTCAAAACCTTTTTTATTCCAGTCGGCAGCACTGTGCATTTCTATTACATTATTGACACCCGTGTCTTTCCGGACTTTTTTATTATTTACCAAAGGCTTTCCTCTATTTGTTATTGAATGTAATGTAGCATAAAATGCTGCCGTAGTCACGATGGTATAATGAAGGATGAGTCCTTCCTTTAAGCAAGGAAACAAATCTTCAAGATTTGCGCGTTTCACATGGCAATAAATGAACTGTCAGATCAGAGAATGCATTACTTTGTGTTTAAAACAAATTCTTATTGGCCGCCCTGCCATCCCCTATAATCATTTTGATTTTCTATTTTTATACGAATGCACAATCTATTTCCCGCCCTACTTGAGGTTGGTATAGCTGTGATAAGGCTGTAAGCATATTTGTGATTTTATCCGCTGAAAAAGTGTGCCGCTTATTCCGCTATCGCTCCGGGCTTGCAGCACGTCGCTTGCCGCTTCATAATCAACACACCTATTCAGCTAATCACAAATATACAGCCATTTCACGCCTATCCCGTTTATTGTTCCCACCCTGTTATTTTTTATTGCAGGAAGGTATTTAAAGGGGATTGTAACCCCCGTTAATTCTTCCCTGCACCCATCAAAAGATCCCCCTACAGGTTTTTTCTTTTTTTCAAAACCAACTAGCGGTGCCTTCTACACGAAAGTTCTATGCCATGCCTTCGGCAATAAAAATTTTGTTGTTTGTTTATTCTTTTTTTTCTTCGGTGAAAATCTTTATCGTTACAAAAATATTCTTCTAAAAAGCACGAACAATATTTTCGCAATACCCTCTGGGCATGGCATAGAAGCGCCTT
>PLMV01000003.1 GCA_003141615.1 Syntrophaceae bacterium | reverse complement strand
AGGCAGTATAAAAATCATGCCTAATTCCGGCGCAACAACCAGTCAAACCAATTATCTTAAAGTTACTTTAAATACAGGACAAATGACGCCAGGTTATTATGTGGATAATATTGTATTTGATACCAATGGCGGTGAAAGAATTGTCGAAGTCTTCGCGGAAATAGTTCCCGATAATACAGTTAAGGTTATTGATATTTACAGATATTACAATGGAACTGATTATTTGTTTACGGACAATCCTCAATCGGAAACAAAGAGATTAAGTCAAAATCATTACGTAAAGGAAGGCATTGCTTTTCGGCTTTTTAAGCCGGAAACTCCGGGGACGACCGGTTTCTATCGTTGGTATAGTCCGCAAAAAAAGGATCACTTTTATCATTATAATATATCGGGCGGCGGCAAGAATCTTCAGGGATACATATTTGAAGGCTCGATAGGCAACATCGCGACATCCAGACTGACAAATACCAGAGAGCTTTACCGGTGGTATAATTCGAAAACGGAACATTATTTTTATTCAACGGATCTCCAGGGAGGAAAGATTAATAAAAAAAGATACCGGTTTGAAGGTATTGCCGGTTATGTTAAATAATAG
Source organism: Syntrophaceae bacterium (assembly GCA_003141615.1). Lineage (GTDB taxonomy): Bacteria > Desulfobacterota > Syntrophia > Syntrophales > Smithellaceae > Smithella. The sequence goes on along the minus strand of PLMV01000003.1, from coordinate 26,820 downwards.
GTGATTTTTCAGTTGGATCTTTTTATATAGTTGTCCGGTAAATGCAAGTTTAAGATTGTTTACAATTTCATCAGCATTAGATCTTGACAAAAGAAGGCGGAGGCGATAAGACGCTAAATCTTTTTGGCACATGGTTAAAAAATGCGCCTGTAGCTCAGTTGGATAGAGCAACGGACTTCTAATCCGTNNCAAATCCCTTCACTCACCCCATTTATATAGAAGGATTGATAATGAGCGCCCGTAGCTCAGCTGGATAGAGTCGCAGACTTCGAATCTGTTGGTCGTAGGTTCGAATCCTACCGGGCGTACCAGAATAAAGAAATATTGCGGCGTTTTTCAAAAGCGCTGAAGGGCCCTTAGCTCAACTGGCAGAGCAAATGACTCTTAATCATTAGGTTGTCGGTTCGATTCCGACAGGGCTCACCAAATATCAAAAGGGTTTTCGGCACTTACGTCGGAAGCCCTTTTTCCGTTTTTCGGCAAATCTCGTCATTTCTTGTTACTTTTGCAGGCAATATGCAGGCAATGAATATATTTACCCTAAACAGAACTTGACCTCACAGTGATTGTCAATATGGTAAATAACTTCCTGAAATCTTGTTTTTAGTTTGATCCCCAAGAATACAACGTTTCAATCCGTAATAAACACAATTCACGCTCGACGAAAACATTAAAACACATTACATTTTATAACTTAATATTTCTTGACATCTCAGGCATGTTTTTCTATATATAGCCACACTAAATTTCTTCTCCAAATTATTTAATAAACGTTTTTTCATCTCAGCTTTCTTTTGCTTGATTCAATTAAATTGACCAGGCTTCTTTTTAAGCTAAAGATATAAAACGCTCCAAGTGTGATTTTAGTTAATAAAAATTTAGACACCTTACTATTTAACAAATCAAACAAATGGAAGGAGGATTTTTTATGAAGCATTTTATTGTCGGAATGTTTGTTCTCGGGCTGTTTTTAGGAGGATTATGTGTCGGTAGCGCATCTGCCAGAGCTGTTAAATCACCTGAGGTAGCTGTACCTTGTATGACCGACGGCCTACTCATCAATCCTGGGGCAGAATGTGGACTGATGGGCTGGACTGCTGGTGAAGATTCTACTGGCGTTACTTGCCCTTCTTGCCCTGTTACTTGCCATAGTATGGGTCCTGCTGTTCTTACTGCTGTTCAATATTGTGTTCCTTGCAATGCTACTTCTGATCCTGATTATCCTAATTCCGCTACTTGCCCTACTATCGGTAGTCAGAGTGGTAGTTATGCAAGTAATGATCATTACCCTCCCCATAATGGCACCAATTATTTTTGGGGTAATGTTTCGCAATGCGGCACTTTGACCCAAAATGTCAAATTATTATCGACGGTCAGCGTAGTCATGATCGGCGGCGCGGCCACCTTAGTCGACACATCCCAAATCGAAAAGGCGTACCGCGCCATCCAGGCTAAAGTCATTGACGATGGTAATCTTTTAGCGAACGTCGAGTTTTATGTGAGGGATCTTAAGCAGTCCAGTACCCGTTATCCCCACGAGAGTGATTATTCTTATGTTAGCCTAACTTTCTTTGATGCGAACAATAATCTAATTAATGGTTCATCTGTATCGCAGGTTCCATCACAGGTTCCATCGCCAGATGTCTATTCTTATAGTGGATGGACGAAACGTACAGGCAGTTTCCCGATTCCATCTGGCACACGTTCGATTTCTTACACAATGCATTTTATTCGGAACTGTGGGAATTGGAATAACTCCTACATAGACGACAACAGTCTTACAATTACATCAAAGCCATCTTCACCTTAGAAAAACGTATATACGGTGTAAAAATGAAGGCGTCAATTACATAGTGTGCCCAGTATCTCGTTTTCTGCACCAATGGTTTTGCCTATGTGAATTAAAAAGACTGCGGCAGACATTAATAGCCGCAGTCTTTTTTAAAAGTAATTTTGCTTTCAACCTATAATCATCAATTTTATTTATAATATAAGATTGAGGATAAGTAGGTGTAACAAATTGTCAAGGCACCTCTTGATTGGACACTATCTGTCAAGTCAAAAATAGGTTGGAACAATTTATTTATACTCAAATTTAGTCATTTCATTTTTGATCATTTCATCTAGGACATCAGTATAGATTTCCGTGGTGGTCACACTTGCATGTCCGAGTATTCTTTGAACGACTTTAATATCAATTCCAGATTTCAACATGTAGGTTGCTGCCGTATGCCTGAGATTATGCAGGTGAACGTCTTCTATCCCGCAAGATCGGGCTAGTTTCTTAAAATGATGGGTATAGGTATCAAGATGTTGCTCAGGGAAAACAGGCCCTATATCTTTTTTAAATGGTTCTAGTGCGGCCTTGATAGGCGGTAGAAGTGTAACCATTCTTTCATGGTTTCCTTTACCTATAAATTTAATATGATCATGTTTCAAGTTAATACGGCACCAGTCCGCGCCATCAGCTTCAGCACGACGGGCCCCTGTCCAGAGCAGGAGCATGTAATAAAGCCATTCATAAATATCTTTTTCTTTTGCTTTGACTAGAAGCATATCAATTTGTTCGGGGTAAAGAATGCGCGGCAGTTTTTTTCCAACCGGCACCATTTTGATTTTTACTATCTTGTCAATTATTTCTGATTCTAGCGCATTGTTAAGAGCTTTTTTGATATGTCTTAAATAGGAATTAATTGATACGGGTTTGACATTTCGGGCAAGTAAGGCCGTTTTAAACTCTTCAATCTTTGATTTTTTTGCAGTCTTGGTCGCTATTGTGCTCAACTGAGTATTATCACCGATCACTTCTGCTAGTAGCTTAAGAGACATTTCATCGTGTAAGGTAGTATACTTTGATAGCCCAGTGCGATAATTTTTGACGTAATCTTTGCGAAATTCTCCCAGGGTAATTGTTTTGTAATTCTGAAGATGGAGCAGTTTACCTTTGAGATAATCAGCTTCAAGGCCGCGAAAAAGCTCCTTGGCAATATCCTTATCTTTGGTCTCCAAAGAATTCTCTTTGCCTCGGTAATAGCGCACGTAATAGTAGCCATTTTTCCGGCGAAACAGCTTCATATTTATTTTCATAAACCCTTCTTGGCCTTGAATGCAAGTAATTTTTCTTCAATGTTTTGTGGTGCCTGTCTTAACCGGTATTTGTCCAGAGATTCCTTGTCGAATATCCAGTCTCCGCGTTTGGAATCAAGGTCGGAATAACCGACAATAACGCCTTTTTTTGCCAGTTCTTTTAATCTATGCTGACCCATAGAGGAATATATTGATGCCGGTATCAGTTTAAGCCAGCGTGCGTCGGAGTAAATGATAATTGGCGATGTGCTCTCTATTATATTTCGGTCGGCGTTCAACATCATTTTTCGTGCCTCCTTAACCGATATATTTTCTGACCTTCTTTAATTATCGGTTCTTCTCGATGAAATTTTGCACGTTTCCTTGTGACTTTTTCTTGTATTTGATCGGGAGTAGGGCAATCTTTTTCAAGTTCAATGTTATATGAATTATTGCAATCTTTCATATTGACTGGTTTGTTTCGATCTACTCCTTTTTCTTCCTGATCAATGGCGTGTATAGCAACGATGTATCCGTTGGCTTGTTGCATCAATCGCTTTTTATCCATACTGACAGCTTTTTTCCTAATAAGAGGTTCAGCACCTTGAACACCCTTAAATCCGTTTTGTATTTCTTCATACCATTTCAAGGTTGATTGTTGAGTATGATGCAACTCTGGGTGATCTTGAAATTTTAGCCATTTTTTTGTGCAGTGAGCCCATACACCATCAATTTTCTGAAACAGATCGGTTGTATCTTTAATACCAATATCTTTTAAAACTTCTCTCCGTAGCTGAAATTCAATCCTGATTATTTTTTCCCCTTCAGGTATTTCAGTTATTCCCCAAATATCAAACATCCAATATTTTTTTGATTGCTGTTGGATTTCTAAAGGCTTGTCATATAGTCTTGCAGAAATAACACCTTTTCCAATTCTTATACCTGTCAGCTTGTTATGACGATAATAGGGTGAGAAATCAGTTGCCCTAGTGACGGCATGCTTCATTAATTTTTGTGACCAAATTTTTTCATTCATTAAAAAATCAACACAGAGATCAACGCGGCTTGGCTTTGCTTCAATTATATGCCCACCATTCACTTCAATAATGCTAAAGGCTATTTTTATTACTTCTTCGGGTCCTAGCCGCCATAATGCTTCAGATCGAATCTCGATCATGACATTAGGTCTTGAATTAGGTTCCATTGAATTGGCTATTTTATAGGTGAAATCAGCTCCTGATAAAATCCACGAAAAACCCTTTGTTCCATTTGGTTTTATTATGAAAGGCCAGACTTCTTCAGGATGGAAATGTTTGATGCTTCCTTGATAATCAAGACTGTATTCTTTTGCCTTTTCCTTAAGCTCATGAAGATCAGTAAAAAAAGAATCATCTTTCCACACTGTATCCGTTGATATTACAAGAGAATCTATCCCTGAAGCTAATATATTTCTCACGTTTGAGGGGTAGCTGATAGTCATATGCCACCCCCTTGTTTAACTGCAAATTCTTCCACAAAGTCAAAGCTTAGTTGTGGATATGCTTTCTTGAGCTGCCAAGCATCAGCCCCCGCATTATCGTCCGCCCCCGACTGCCGGCGAGGGTGGTCTCCGACGGCACCCGCCGCAGTCGTGGCGCTTTCCTGATAGTCTGTTTGAATCATAATAAAAAACCTCCCTAGATTCGTTCCAGAAGAGGTTTCTTGACAGACATATAGCCAATGGTATACTGATTATAGATCACTTCCTGTGCATGAAGCTGGCGGAGCTGATTGCCCTTCTGGATTGTGGTTTAGAGCGTCCGTTTCATGCTTCAACATGAGCGGACGTTCGCTATTATTTATTTCATGTCTTTATTTACCTCATTGCTTAAATCGCTAATTGATTTTTTTTCCTTCCATTTCTTGCTTAAGTCTTTTAACTTTATTCCAGCGTCACGAAACAAAAGGGCTATGTGCAAAACTCCAACTTTTTGAGTAGCCTCAAGAAAATCTAAAGACATCTCTACCATGTTCAATACAAGCTTTGATCTTGGAATGTCGCCTTTTCCAGCTAGTTTGTCTAACCGCTCTGCTACATCGTCTGGACAATGAAACGTAATTTTTCTTCCTTTGCCTTCTTCATTCATAATGTCACCTCGTCTATTAGAGTTAATTACAGTGAGTTATAATCACCGTGAGGTATCTAATACACCTTGTATACTTAGTTGTCAAGAAATATTTTTAATTTATTTTTTAAGGGCGGTTCCGGCTCCGACGAGCTTGGCGGGCGCCCATTCTCGCCGGAACCAATTGTTGAGTATTTAAAAAGATGTTATTGATTTTTTATCTAATAATTTTTGATGCTTTCACCTACAACTATTCAGTGGTGGGCTGTTGTTAGAATTGAGGATTACGGATCGAAAGAGAGAAACGTCACTTATCAACGGCCTTTGTTAGCCGTCCTATGGATGCCTTTGCTTTATTATGCAAAAATCAAATAAGAAATAATGCCTGCGATTAGTGATATGAAGAATCCAATAATGATAACCGTACGAATAATTTCTTTGTCCCTATGACGTTTATCACCTTGACCTATAGCAAATACTCCTAGTGGAAAAAATTTTTCTTTAATATTATAAAAAAGACAACCAAAACCTAGAAGTACAAAACCAAACAATACTATGGAGAATCCCGATAAAGATTCCCGATCAAATAAATAACCTGGCTTCATTTTGATGATACCTGTAATGAGTCCATACATAATTACTAAAGACAATGACAGCGCTATGATGAAGGATGGATATAACATACTATGCGCAAGAAAATGATACCATGGCTTTATTGCAGAAAGACATTCTTCAAGAGAATTATTAATTGCCATAGCAGCATCTTCTTCCCCTTCAAGAGTTATATAGATATTATCTGACGAACCTACGCCAAACATAATATAAATCCTATTATGGGGGTCGTGAGTATAACCATTAATCCGCAATGATTGGATATCTTTTTGGGGGGAATTTTCAAATTTAAGTAAGTCCTCCAAACTCGAGAATTCTCGTTTAAGAGAATCCTTACAGCTAATCTCAAAATCAATCTTATTCAACCATTTCTGAAGATTAACATATAATTTATTAAGGTCGTTGGATGTTAATACAAATGGTTGCTTTATAAATTCTTCCCTGCGAACTCTCATAGAGTATCAACCCTTTATAAAAGAATTTGAAGGCATAAAAATTAATATACGAACTTCGCTTTTTTCTAAAAATTTGGATATTATCATAGCACAGGTTATTTTTTTTTAAAAGGAAAACAAGGGAAAATTGTCCAAGATTGCTATTTGAAATCAAGCATTATTTTCAAGGGCGACGTTTTGTTAATTACAGGAAGATAATTGTAATCACCGCGCAGCACAAATGATATTGAAAAATTTACTTGACAATGTACCAATTTTGGTACATTAGGGAACTATGAAAATGAACGCTCTGTTGTCCGTCAAATTTTTCAAGACAGAATCCGGAAACGAACCTGTCAGGGATTGGCTACTTGAAGATTTAACGATAGAGGAAAGGAAAGTTGTTGGCAGAGATATTAAAATCATACAAATGAGCTGGCCGATAGGGATGCCTTTAGTAAAATCAATGGGCAGCGGTTTATGGGAAGTGAGGTCTAGTTTAGGAAATAAATTGGCACGAGTATTATTTACATTTCACAATAACGAAATCATTTTGTTGCATGGCTTTGTTAAAAAATCTCAAAAGACTTTAAAAAAAGATTTAGAATTAGCCAAACAAAGAAAGTCCTTGTTTAAAAAGGGGTGAATTATGAAACACAAAAATATCGGAAGCAATTTTGATGATTTTCTTCAGGATGAAGGTATTTTAGCGGAAGTTGAAACAGCCGCTATTAAAGAGATTGTTGCAAGTCAAATAACGCAACTTATGTTCGATAAAAAAATATCAAAGATAGAGATGTCCAGAAGAATGGGAACAAGCCGAGCTGCACTCGATAGGCTATTGGATCCCAAAAATTCATCTGTTTCGTTAAAGACATTAGATAAGGCTGCACTTTCTCTTGGCAGGCGATTAAATATTCAGTTAGTGAATCAATGATCATTAAACTAAGTATTTTAAGGGGGAGGGGGCTAGCAGTTACTGTTATCTATGCAGGCAATACGCATGCAATGCCTATCTAAGTATTTAATATACTTATCACCGCCGAACGACTCTTAATCATTAGGTTGTCGGTTCGATTCCGACAGGGCTCACCAATAATAAAAAGGGTTTCCGGTAGTTTGCACCGGAACCCCTTTTTTCGGTTCTCGTCAAATTTCGTCATTTCATTTTTGATCATTTCATCCAGGACATCGGCATAGATTTCCGTTAACGCCCGACGACAAACATCGACACTACAAAGCTACATTTCGGCCATTTTCCCTTGACATCCATTCCCCTGTGAGTCTATATAAGGTGAGTTGTCGTTACCCATTATAACATTTCACAAGAAGTGATGAAACCCGTGGAGCAATAAATGCAGGAAAAGATCAATAAACAGAAAAATATCCCTGAATCTCTGTTTTGGGTCAGTCTGGTACTGGGCCTAGTCTTCTTGATCGTTGATACTATCCTCACGGTTATTACCTCCGCGGATCACTCGTTTCTGCACACGCTTATAGGCGTCGATACCAGAGCTTTCTGGGAACGGTTGATTGTGTTGTGTTTTTTCGTCATGTTCGCTTCTCATGTCCAGTATACCGTCAAAAAGCGACGAGAAGAAGAGGTGAAACTTCAATAAGCCCTTGATAGCCTCAGAAAAGCGCTTGGCACCACCATCCAGGTTATGGTATCCGTTATAGAAATGAGAGATCCCTATACGGCCGGTCATCAGAAAAAGTCTGCGGACGTTGCTAGGGCTATTGCCACGGAGATGGGATTAGCTCAGGATAAAATAGAAGGAATCCGCATGGCAGGTATCATCCATGACATCGGAAAATTATCCATACCCGCAGCAATATTGTCCAAGCCTAGCAAGCTGACAGAGATTGAATTTTCTCTGATTAAAGAACATGCCCGAAGCGGATACGAGATGTTGAAGGATGTGGAATCTCCTTGGCCATTGGCGGAGATAGTTTACCAACACCATGAACGTATGAATGGTTCCGGCTATCCAAGAAACCTGAAAGGGGATGAAATTCTCATGGAGTCACGGATTCTGGCTGTCGCCGACGTCGTGGAGTCCATGGCTTCCCATCGTCCCTATCGGCCAACCTTGGGTATTGAGGCAGCCCTTGAAGAGATCGAGAAAAATAAGGGAATTCTTTATGACGATACTGTCGCAGATGCCTGCCTGAGATTATTTCGGGAGAAAGGATATCAAATTTCATGATATGTCGATACAAATTCCATAAAACATGTTTACAAATGGTAATCCTCAATTTTGACAACTGCCCACCACAGAACAATGTCGCCGGTTTGTATGGAGAGGTTGCAGCACCGGGTTTCTAGATCACGCCCCCTTCATCTCATCTGAGCGGATCTACTCATTGCAAAGCCTATGCTGCCAATGGAGTATCTATTTTCTAACCAAGGATCATCAGAACCTGATCCGTTTTTACGAGATCGCCTTCTTTGACCTTTATTTCTTTCACCGTTCCCTCAGCAGGCGCATATACTGGAATTTCCATTTTCATGGCGTCCATGATGACGACTTCGTCTTCAGCATTGACCTTGTCGCCCAAATTAACAACGATACTGACGATTTTTCCGGTCATGGGGGCGTTTATTTCTATGCTCATTTTTGTGAATCTCCTTTTCAAATCCTTTACATTTATTTTACGGAGGGACATTAATTATTTTATTGATAAATCACATTGGGGTTAATACCCAAATTACAAAGTAAGGTCAATATAATTATGACCGTATCATCAGAATGTTAAAATTAACATAAGTGTTAATAATTAGGCATAATTTATGATTATTTCCTTGAATTTTGGCATTATATCATTTATGACATTTGCTATCATTTCAGAGGAGGCGCTATGTCCAGTAAATTGATGAATACCAAAGAAGTTGTCAGATATCTGGACATTATTCTTAGAGAAATCATCCATAGAACAGATAATGAAAGGAGCTTGAGAAAATGAAAGTATCTGTTGGAAAATTTGTGGTGCTGCTTGTTTTACTTTGGTCGTCTCTGGCAATGGCTGCCAATGGAGATAAATTTGTATTTTTATCCAGCACAATCGGCCCGATTGACGCCGGTATTGTTGGAGCTCTGGAAGATCAGTTTGAAAAAGATACAGGAATCAGAGTGCGTCACGTGGGCGCGGGCACGGGAGCGGCGCTGGATATAGCCCGCAAAGGTGCTATTGATCTGGTTATGGTTCATGCAAAGTCGCTGGAAGAAAAATTTATTGCTGATGGTTTCGGCACCGAAAGAATTCCTCTGATGTACAATGATTTTGTTATCGTTGGACCGGCAGCCGATCCGGCGGGAATTAAGGGAACAAAAACGGCAACGGAAGCGTTAAAGAAAATTATGGACAGCGGCGCTCTTTTTATCAGCCGTGGCGATAAATCAGGAACACATGTTGCGGAGATGGAACTTTGGGGGAAGGCGGGAATAAAGCCTGCCGGTTCGTGGTATGCCGTTTACGAAAAGGGATCTGAAGGCAATGTTCCCACACTCAAGTACACCGATCAGAAAGGTGCTTACACGGTGATTGACTGCGCCACTTATGTTTCTATAAAAGATCAAATCAAACTTGCAATTCTGGTTGAAGGTGATGAAGCTCTTTTGAACTATATTTCGCTGATACCGGTCAATCCGGCAAAATGCCCCAAGGTCAATGCGAAAGATACTATGAAGTTTGTAAAATGGCTGACTTCGCCTAAAAAAGGCCAGTTGATTATCCGTGATTTTGGCAAGGATAAATACGGTTCGCCACTTTTCTTTCCCAATTCTGTGGAGTGGCAAAAAGCGCAAAAAAAATAAAAAGAAATTATATAAAGGAGAAGAATAATGAAAATGTTCAAAAATAGTAAAGTTATAATAACGTTAATGATAGCCTCGCTGCTTTTCGCGTTCGGAGTGGCAAATGTTTTTGCCGGAAAGGCCGCGCCCAAGCAAAAGAATATTATTTTGGCTACCACAACAAGCACCCAGGATACAGGCTTGCTCGATGTATTGATTCCTATCTTTGAAAAACAAACAGGTTACTTTGTGAAAACAATTGCCGTGGGTTCCGGTCAGGCCATGGCGATGGGACAAAAAGGCGAGGCTGATGTTCTGCTTGTTCATTCACCGGATGCAGAAAAGAAATTTGTTGCTGACGGTTTTGGCGTAAACAGACAACTGGTTATGCACAATGATTTTGTTATCGTCGGACCGGCGACTGATCCGGCAAAAATTAAAGGAACGAAATCGTCTGCCGAAGCGCTTAAACTGGTTGCTAAAGCGGAAGGTTTGTTTTTATCGCGGGGAGATAATTCGGGAACGCACGCGAAAGAAAAAACATTATGGAAGAAAGCGGATATCAATCCTGTCGGGCAGAAATGGTATCAGGAAACCGGATTAGGCATGGGACAGACTTTAAATGTCGCCGCGGAGAAAAAAGGTTATACGCTGGCTGATCGCGGTACATATCTTTCTCTTAAGAAAAATCTGGGATTGGATGTTTTAGTGGAAGGCGATGCGGCTCTGCTCAATATTTATCACGTGATTGAAGTCAACAGCACCAAATGGCCGAAAGTCAACGTCGCCGGAGCGAAAGCATTTGCCGATTTTATGGTTTCCAAAAAAACTCAGAATATCATTAAAACATTCGGCATGGATAAATTCGGTTCTCCATTATTTTTCCCTGATGCCGGGAAAAAAGTTGAAGATTTGGGCAAATAATTTTAGTGAAAGTCTCTTTGTCTTTGCGAGACCGCTTAAGCGGGCGAAGCAATCTCATTTTTATTTTTAAGATTGCTTCGTCACTGCGTTCCTCGCAATGACATTTGATAGTTGTTTTACAGAGTCATTATAGTTTAAGAGGAATTTTATGGAATTAATTGTTCAAGGGATAATAAAAGCTTTTGAGTTGATCATCAGTTTTGATCCTGAAGTATTGGGAATAACGTGGCTGTCTTTGAAAATATCAGGGACGGCCACGCTCATCAGTCTTTTCATCGGGGTTTCCATAGGGACAGCTGTTGCTTTAACCAACTTTTACGGCAAGAGACTGGTCATCAGTTTAATCAATACGGGAATGGGCTTGCCGCCGGTTGTCGTCGGATTGTTTGTCACGATAATGATTTGGCGTAATGGCCCTTTAGGATTTTTGGAAATCCTCTATACGCCTTACGCTATGATCATCGCTCAAGCTATTATCGCCACACCGATTGTAATGGGCATATCGCTTGCCGCTATTCAGAACCTGCCGCCAAACCTGCGTCTGCAGATTCTATCTCTGGGAGCAAGCCGCTTGCAGATGGTGTGGGTATTGATCAAAGAAGCGCGATTACCGCTGTTGGCGGCGATTATGGCAGGTTTCGGAGGTGTCATTTCCGAAGTGGGCGCTTCGATCATGGTCGGTGGTAATATAAAAGGATACTCGCGTGTGCTCACTACAGCCACAGTTATGGAAACCGGCAAAGGAAATTTTGACATTGCCATCGCATTGGGTATTATCCTTTTGTTGCTTGCTTTTTTCGTTAATCTCATACTCACACAGATACAGCAAAGGCAGCATCCGCGATGAATTCTGAAACTCTAATAAAAATAGAAAATATAATTTTGCAACGCGGCGGTTCAACCGTATTGGATATCCGTGAGTTTCAGGTGCGGCAGGGAAGAATACTTGCGCTGATCGGACCAAACGGCGCGGGCAAATCCACGCTACTTTTAATGCTGGCGGGTTTATTAAAACCATGCCAGGGAAAATTTTATTTTCAAGGAAAGCCTGTTGAAAGCAGGGCTGATCTAGCCACTTTACGACGTAATGCTGCCGTTGTGTTTCAAGAACCGTTGCTTCTGAATAGTTCCGTTTATGAAAATGTGGCCATGGGCTTAAAATTTAGAAGATTAAAAAATGAAGAAATCAGAAATGGTGTGCAGAGCGCGCTGGATTATTTTGGAATCGCTCAATTGGCGAAAAGATCAGCTAAAACACTCTCCGGCGGAGAAGCCAAAAGAGTATCGCTGGCGCGCGCTTTTGCCATCAAACCGCGAATCATTTTACTGGATGAGGCTTTTAACTCGCTCGATCCTCCTACGAGGGAAACTGTCATTGACGATTTAAAACAGATATTGAAAGAAACAAGAATCACGGCAGTGCTTGCTTCGCACGATCGTGAAGAAACGCTGCGTCTGGCGCAGGATGTAAGTGTCATGAAGAGCGGCAGGATTGTGCAATCAGGAAAGACAGCCGAAATATTTAATCATCCGGACTCTGAATTTGTGGCTAACTTCGTCGGAACCGAATCGATATTGGAAGGCACAGTCCACAGTTGCGCCGCCGGTCATATGGTTGTTTCTATAAATGGAAAATCAATAGAAGCGGTTGGTGATTGTTCCATCGGACAAAAAGTCTACTGCTGTTTGCGGCCGGAAAATGTGACTGTGTCCAATTATACGCAGGGTAAAATAAGCGCGCGCAATATTTTCGAAGCAAAAGTTTCCAAAATTATCCGCCAGGGATATTTTTACAAACTGACTCTTGATTGCGGATTTCCTTTAGTCGCTTATATCACAATACCTTCGTACGAAGATTTAGGTATCGCTACAGGCGGGAATTTAATTGCCTCGTTCAAAGCCACGGCAGTGCATGTCATACGCCGGGAAAAATAATATTTTTTCTTCAGACGATAATTTATATTACAATTTATTAATAATATCTTTTTCATCGGGAACCTGATCATCCAAAATAGGTTCTTCGAGCAGATGACTCGGCAGAAAAAATTTGTTTGCAATGAGCGTCGGTATAACGGCACTGGCAATGACTGCGCCGACGATAAAGGAATACTGCGCCTGTGTGATGATATTGTGGGTCAATCCAAACAGAGCCGAGATTGTTCCAAATGTCAGGCCGGTTGACATTAGTAAAGTATAATACCATTTTTCTTTATTATCATCCCGAAAATGATGAACGGCCGGGTACAAACCGAATATCTTAGTAATAACTTTAGCGCCGAAAAGCACAAGAAAGATAACGGGTGCCGCGACCAGCGCCGGTATGGACACAAGGGCGCCAGCTCTGAGAAAATACAGTGGCGTTAAAAAGCCAACGGTTAACGTCCTTAATCTTCGAACAAAATGACCGTCTTTTTCCATGGTTTCTGCTAAAACCATCCCCAGGACATAGGCAGGCAACACCGGCTCGCTGCCCGACCATAAAGCCAGCACGCCCATGGCCAGGAGAATGAATATAATCCATTTTGCCCGGATGGCCGCTGTTTTGTAGGCGAAACGATTGATGAGATAATCCGTCACCGTCCCCAGAAAGAAAATCATCATGATAGTTACAGAGATAAAAATAACGGTTTTGTAAGTGAAAGGTGCAAAGATCAATCCCAGCGCGATCACGGTTCCCAGATCATTGACAAAACAGGCGCCCAAAACGCCTTTGCCGAATTCCGTTTTATTAAATCCATATTCCAGCATCACCGCATAGACTACAGCCATGGATGTGGTGGAAAGCGCAATACCACATAATAAGCTTGCCTGCAGGTTCCACCCGATAAGGTAATATGAAATCAAATAGCAGCCTATGAAAGGAGCGGCAAATCCAATAATTCCAATGATGGATACTTCCTTGATTTTGGCTTTCATGACATCGGGATTGAGCTCTGCGCCAGCGAGAAACGTCAGCAGCATGGCGCCGAGGCCGGTACAGAATTTCAGCCAATCGGCATTGAGCGACAGTTTGTCAAAGTAACCCATTTGGAAAGCGGCGAAGCCGATGATGGTGCCGACGATGATCTCCATTAGCGCGATCGATATTTTTAGGCGGCTTGATAAAGAGGTGGACAATACAGCGGCAAAAAACCAGAAAGCCGCGACTAGATAGATATTTTCCATACGATAACTCCTTATCGAGTATTTGTCAGGAGTTATTAGCAACAGTGGCAATTAAAGGTGAACCCCATCACCCGCGCGAGAAAGAGAATAAATCTTTACGGCACGCGCCGATTAACAAAATAATATACGGTTGTCAATAAAATATTTATATTTAATCATTTCAATAACGAATCCTCAGCTGGTTTTTCCTGTGTAGAGAATCTATCAGGAATATATTTTTTCAAAAGCAGTACAGTCAGAGCGCCGATAAAAGCGCCGGCTATTACATCACTCACGAAATGTGAAGTCAGTACTATCCGGCTCAGGGCGACAGCAAAAGCCACAACAAAAAAATACACGCGATACTTCGGCCAAAAAAGAGACATTGCCGCAGCCAACGAAAAGATTGTCACAACGTGGCCGGAGGGAAAGGAATTGTTTTCATAACCAACATTAAAAAAACCAAATCCATAGAGACCTTTGTCAAAAAATAGTTTGGGACGATAACGGGCAAACGTCAGCTTGACAAGATTGGCGACGATACCGGAAAGAGCAACTGCCAAAAAAATAAATAAGGCCCGATTAGCATTAATTCTATTTTTCAAATAGAAATGAAAGATTGCGAAAAGAAAGAGTGAGGTAACAAGATACCATGTAGAAATTCCAAACATTGTAATCCATTCAAAGACATTCAGAATGTTTTGGTCAAGTTGTTTGCAAAATATAGCTACAGGAATATCCACAAAATGATAGAACAAAAAAATAAGGAGCAGCGTAACTGCAAAACAGGTAACAAGAGCACAGTCTGTTACACTGGTTTTTTTCTTCCTGCTGATTGCGCGACTTTGCCAGTTAATTTCTACCAAGGGTTACCCCTTAGCATGATCTTCACAGACGATTCATCATGTGAGCTTTTAAAAATCTTTTCAAAAAACCCCTGTTTATTCTTCGGATAATAGAGGCTTCCTTCGTAATCGACAATTAATTTGCCGTCCAGATGATCAATCTCATGCTGGATTACGCGGGCGACATAGTCCAAGTATCTCTTGCTGATTTTTTCTCCTTGGGCATTTAAAGCACGTACTTTAATTTCCGGGAAACGGCTGACTTCCACCTGAATTTCCGGACAGGACAAACAGCCTTCAGCCATGGTTACCTTTTCGCCACGTGACTGGGTAATGCGCGGATTAACCAGTAACTCAAAATCTTCCGGTTTCACTTTTCCTTTTTCGCCAAAACCCTTGATGCGAAAAACAATAATTCTTTTATTGATGTCGATTTACGGCGCAGCAAGCCCCAAAGCATCGTCATGTGATAAGAAAGAATCGATAAGAATCTGGATTGCCGCCCGATATTCTTTATCTATTGGTGCCGGTACGTCGGAAGATTTTTTTCTTAGAACAGAAGCATCCTTTTCATTGATGCCTTCTTCATTCCAGAGAGTCAATACTTTACCCATAGTCATTCACTTTCATCCGAAAAAGATTTGTCGCAGCACATGTCACCTATAATTCATGATTTCTACTAATTGAGATCACTACTACCATAAAACTAACACTTCAGAAGCCGCATAGCTTCTTCCATTTCTGTCGGATCTTTCAATTTTGCCAGCATTTGCGGCGCTTCCTGAAAATTTTCCAGAGCGTTGAAGAATCTGTCTAAAACATCACCGCTGTAAAATGATTGATCAACTCTAAAGTGACAGGGGAGGCTTGGGTGCTATGCCGATCCAGTGAAGCTCTTTGTTAGAATTTTTATTCTTCCTTTTCTGTTTGGGTGTGCGTCAAAACTCTCATCTGTCGCAAAAATGACTTTTTACTTGCCCAGCAGAACGCTTTACTATACGAAAATCAGATCGTAATTTATTCAATTAACTTTCATGAGTCTCCATCCGTCATCGTAGCGTTTAAATATTGCTGATCGATTTGTCTCCCCTGATGTAGTTGTTTCTAAATAATGTGACACATCTGTTTGATGAGCTGCAACGATAAATTCAACTATAGATTCATTTTCTGATATTTTTTTTATACTCGTGATTTTATCAAATTTCTTTGTACAATCAATTACTATTATCTTGTTATCTTTATTTGCAAGTATTAACGGTTTTAGCTTACTAGTTGCCTGAATAAGAATGTTAACATTCTTATATAAAGAACCCTTTACATTTCTATTATTCACCTGTATTTTGTAAGCAATAAAATTATGATCTTTTAATTCTTTGAGATTCGTTTTTTTGTCTTCTATCCAGTTATTCAAAGTATCCTGAGCGTCTTGAGTATATTTTGGATTAGAGCCAGGATCACTCATGTGAAATTCTTTATAAAAACGAGTAGGTATCGCACCTTTTTCATATCCAAAATCATATTCCTTAAGCATTAACTCTGCTTTATCCCGAGATAATTCTTTTGACGAATTACATGCCAAAAAAGTAAATGTAATAATTAATAATAATAGCATAAGAAATTGTTTCATATTATTCTCCTGATATAATATTTTTAGTCTGCTAATGATTGCGCGAATTTGCCGGTCCAATTCTATCATACAATTAACATTTAAGAAGCCGAACAGCCTCTTCCATTTCTGCCGGTTCTTTCAATTTTGACAGCATTTGCGGCGCTTCCTGAAAATTTTCCAGAGCGTTGAAAAACCTGTCCAGAACATCTCCACTGTAGGTGGGTATCAGGAAAAGATGAGTATGGGGAATTCGGCGGCCACGGGAGTAAAGAAAGATAAAGTCCGGTGTAAACGTCATCATCATCTTATTGGCAACAATCTTCGCAATCTTGAAGAGACTGGTATTTTCTTCGTCGGTCAATTCATGCCACCAGGGAACATGTCTCTTCGAGATTACGAGACAGTGTCCTTTGGTGTAAGGGTGAATATCCAGAATGCACATGGATAGTTCATCTTCATAAATTTTGTAGGCCTTAGCCTTACCCGCTATAATGTCGCAAAAAACGCAACCCAATTGTTCCGTCATACAGACCCCCTTTTTTATTATTCAAATTTTCTGGATCGCAAATAATGTAAAAAACTTAATAATTCAATACATCATTTATAAAAAATATTCGATTACAGTTTATTATTTCGGTAGATAGGCCTTGATTTGTTTTAACAGTCCTTTTAGTTCCGTGACAATGGCATTTAAATCTTCCGTTGCAATATCCGATAATTTTCCATATCCTTTCATGTGATGTGGCCCCAATTCTTCTATAGCTATATCTGCAAACATTAGCGATACGTTGATCTGATTCAATACACTTCTATCAGGCTTGCCGACTGGTATGCCCTTTTCTTCCAGAATCCGGCACATCGCCTGACGTAAGAGGTTACATTTATTTTCAATTATCACACGTAAATCCGAATTAACATCGTTAATGTATTGTTGCAGGGGTGACCGGGGAATTATGACATCAAGGGTGCACTCAAAATCAGACAAAAGTTTGTCTACATGGCGAAATGTGATTAGTACATCATTTTTTTGTCTTTCATTTAAATCTGTCATTGGGTTTCTCCGTTTTCAGGAATGAATACATGCGATAAAAATATCATTGAAATTGATTGCAGCTTTGTCGACCGCCAACTGCGTGAATAATGCCACGCAAATAGGCGTCTTTTTCTGCTTTAGTCAAAAGATGCTTCTGCGACGTTTTGCGCTTCCAGCTGTAGCTGTCCATCTCATCGGCAATAGCGGCAAAATGTTTTGCCGCTTCCGTCATCAGGAAACGAACAACTTCCATATCGGTAATTTCCATCAACACGATTTGAAGATGTCTAAGGCACAATCCACCGGAGGCGCTGTATAGCCGACGATTTTCTTCAACCGTCAAGAAGTTCAACATCTTAGAAATATAGAAAGATTCTTCTTTCCGCATGATAATGCACACTCGACAGTCTTTAGCTCCGTTAATCAAGGAATTGAGCGTAACGACCGCTTTTACCTGTGTTTCAGAGCTTTTAAGTAATTCATTTGCGATCTGTCTTATGAGTTTGCCATAGCCTTTGGAAATGCCGAGGGGTGAGCCGACCGCCACCAGTTGCCATGAATGAAATGGGCACAATCCATGTGCATCAGCGTTTTCCTTTTGAATGTCTTCATTTTCGGCTAGACCGTAAATCCACTGGGAAAAGAAATCAAAAACTTTCTCACTGATATGATTACATACAGGACAAATGCGCTTTTTTATATCTTTGGCAATGTTGATATGGTCATTTATAAAATTGCTATCCGTCATTTTTAACACCGCCCTTTTTTTTGTTTTTGATCATTTCGATTATACCCAGAGGATAGCCACCGGTAAGTGCAGCCAGGCTGTGAATATAAGCGTCAGACCAGCTTAAATGATATTTCCCGGAGTGTAACCGAATAAAAGAAATAACTTCTTCATCTTTCAAATAATGCAGTGAAAATGTTTCCGTAGGAAAAAGTTGCGTTTTCAACAGCATTAAATCATTTGCCGGTAGAAAATTTTCCACAATGGCGATAAACTGAAAATGATTCTCCAAAATAAGATGGCGAAGAAAAATTATTTTTTGAGGAGTTAATTTCGCGATATTGTCAAAAACGATCACCGTTTTCTTTCTTTTTGGCGCTTCCACATTGGCGATGCGATAGCGCATGGATTTATAGCCCATCTTTTTACCGGTTTTTTTGAATCGCATAGAGATACCTAATTCTTTCATGAGCTTTTCACTCATCTTCCCGGGAGTTTTGCTAAAATCTATAAACACAATACGCCATTCGTTGAGAAATGTGGATGCCAGATACTTGATCAGACTTGTTCGGCCGATACCATATTTTCCACCCAGAACAACATTATTGCCCTGTTGCAGTTCCCTGATAATATGACTTGCTTCATTTTCTCGTCCAACAAAAATCATAGAGTCACCATTTTATCATAATGACTTAGCTGCCGGTATACGCAGCATAAAAATATTTCCTTCGCTTCATAGGCGTTTGGCCGCACTTCTTATTAACTTTGATTTATGCGTTTTGAGGCGTCGAATAATCTTTTTGCTCTCTGTGCCGCCAATCTTTTCTAAAGCGAGTATGATTTCCCTAGTGACATAAAAATCTTCTTCAATCTTAAGAACGGATGCAAACATGGGTAAAGCCGCCCGACTCCGCAATTCACCAAGCACCTGGATAGCCATCATTCTATTTTCCCGGACAGGATGTCGCAAGGCGCGAATAAGTTTCTTTTCATAAGAAAGCGATTCGTATTCCGCTATGACATAACCACAGTGAGGACAGGTTTTTGTCCCTACAGCTATTTCAATCCAGCAATCTGGGCAGAAGAAGCAAGCTGCCATATGTAGCATTAGCCTTTCCCTTTTGAATTTAATCGTCTGTTCCGAATATCGCCTTATACAAATCATCACCATAGCTGGTTTGCAAAGGTTCGCCTTCGACTATTTTAAAAGTTCGTCCTCCGTCGGTTTGCCTTTCAGCACGCAAGAAAATGGCGTTTCCCATTTTTTTGTCATAAAACCCACGAGCAAATTCATATCCATGGGTAACGAAGAAAACCTTGATGCGTTTTTCCAATAAGGCGCTAATTATCTGCCTTGCAATCTCCGAGCTTTCTCTTTCGTTTGTCGCGGCAAATGATTCATTCAACAGCAACATGGAATTTGACGTTATATTGTCTACGATATCACTCATTCTGCTGAGTTCTTCATCAAGTTTGCCGCTAGTCATTGTAGCGTCTTCTTCCCGTTTGTGGTGGGTGAAAAGACCGTCGCAGACATTGGAACAGAAATACTCAGCCGGTGCAAACATGCCGCATTGCATCATCAATTGAGCCAATCCTATGCTTCGCAAAAAAGTAGATTTGCCGCCCTGGTTGGCGCCGGTGACTATCACAAGGTCTTTACTGTCGGCATTCCCCTCATTGCCCACAACTTTTTGTTTCATGGTTATGGTCAGACAGATATCGTATAATCCTTTAAAAGAATGTCTACGTTCGTTGGAAACCATGGGCAGGGGAAAAGATATCGGCTCCCCCATTTGGGCAAGTTGCTCATGTAAATTCAAGCAACCAATATAAAAAGCCAATTCGATACACAACATTTTAAAAAAACTATCAATATGATCAGCGGACTGGGCTAGAGTATTGGCAACAAGGTTGATTCCTCTATCTTTTAATTCCTCCAACGCCCTGGCGCCGGCTTCATCACGCTCACTTATATAAAAGGTGTAACCGAGCGTTTTCTGGGAAAAGATCTGCCCCATCCAACTCTTTATCTCGGAAAAGATCAGCTGCATCCAACTCTGTTTTTTGTCTTTTGGTTTACGAAGTATGTAATCGGTACCTTTATTTCCTGCTCCCAATTCAGCACTGATCAAAACTCCGTTGCGGAATTTTAGTTCTCTGAGATGATTTTGGACATTAACAAAAAATTCATCATTAAGCTCCTTGTTAAGCGTCTCGAAAAACGCCGTAAAGCCCTCTGATTCAAACTTATCGGCATGTTCATCGGCAACATTCTTTAGTTTTTTAAGAAAGCCAACAAACAACTGCAATGCGCTTCTTGCGTTATACAGTATAGAGTGGGGATACTCGCTTAAAAAACCATACCAACTCTTTCTCTTGCTTTCAATTGCTTCTACAGCAATATCGTAGATATCCCTGACAATGGAAGAGTTTTTCAGGCAATCCTTAAGAATATTTTGGCGATAGAGTATTGTGTTCGGATCATTGTTTAAACCGGACAAAACAGCTTTCTTTACCACTTCCAATAAAAAGTTGTTGCCTAGAGCCATGGCGTTGAACAGCGTGTTTAATTCCAAGTCTTGTGTCAGGGATTGTTCATTCGACGGTAATTTTGGCTGTAAGTCAAAATCATGATCTTTATACATGAGAAAAGCCTTCATGTTTTTATGCGCTCCCTTAAACAATGATATGTAAGCCGGTGCTTTTCGGCAATGGACATCGCGTATGAAAGTCCGTCAGCAGGACTTCTTACAATCTTATAGGTTCGCAATACCGGATTTTCGGGAACGACTGTGCTGACCATACTTACGGTTTTCTCACTTAAAGAAGCCCATTCATCTATGAACGTTACGCAAACGCCCAGTAAATCCAATTGTATTATTTTTTCCATTATCATTTTGCCTAAAAAAACCGCGTCCTTTAATGTTGTAGAAGTGAAAATTTCATTCATTATGATAATACTGTTTGATGTGGCCTGGTTTAGAATATAGTGAATTCTGACCAAGTCATCCTGAAGTTTGCCGCGGAGATTTTTGATGTTTTCTTCTTTTTCAAAATGAGTAAATAGCCTGTCGAACAAAAAGAGTCTTGCTTCCCTGCCTGGCACGGGGCAGCCTAAGCTGGCCAGATAATGTAACTGCCCAAAGGTGCGGGCGAAGGTTGTTTTACCGCCCTGGTTCGGTCCGGATACTACAAATATGCGCTCCTTGTCTTTCATGTAAAAATCATTGCAGACAACGGACGAGTTTTCGGTAATGAGTTTATTGGCCAGGGCTAAATCAAATCCTTCATAATCGTAGATTTCCTTGCTTTGATTGGAGATTTGCGGATAACAAAATTTTAATCCCGATCGTTTTAGTACTTCAACATACTCAAGATAGGCAATATAGAATTGTATTTCCCGATCAAAAACATTTATCGTTTCGTCCAGATAATTGCCGTGTTTCGCACAATAGTTGTCAAGATTCAAAAATATGTCTGGATATAATTTGGTGACCAAATCCAGTATTTGCGCTTCCACATGATTCATACCCGACCCAATGGGTAGTTTAGCCCTGTAATCATTCACCGCGCCTTGTTTGAATTTCTCAAATGTTTTTTCAACTTCCGGGCTGTAATCAATTTCAGATTCGTATTTGCGAACATTGACGCAGTTGTCCTTTATGAGTACGCAATATTTTACGGTGGATAAATCGGTTTTAAGCTTTTTCATTTCCGCCAGAAGAGTTGTAAAACTGACCGAGTTGGCATAGTTCGTCAAATATTCGAGGAAGGCCAAAAGGCCACGTGATTTTAAATTTATCACAGATAAATCGTGTGCTAGGCAATTAACAGCTTCACAATAATTTTCCACCGCCTCCAAAAACCATCCCTCTTTATGGTATTTATAGTGAAGCTTATCTATAAGGGAAAGATCTAAGCGCATTGCGTTCATTTTCTGCACGAAGGATTTTATAGCCCCAAACAGAGTTTTATTTTCAATGTCCTGAAATATTGCATGACGATAGTTGATTGTGCCGATGTCGTTTAAAGAAGTGTAAAAGAAAGGATTTAAATTATATGCCTGTCTGCCTGCCGTGATGGCATTTATAACCTGATCAAGATTTAAATCAATGAAAAAGTCGGGCGCTTCAGGTGTTTCTTTCTTTGAGCTGTCTTGAGTATTTTCAATTAGTATGCTGTGGAAAGTCACGAGACAAACACCTCCTCGATCATGGCGCGGACGCATAAAATCAACTCTACCGCCGCAAATGCTAGCGTGTCAGGAGTTATCAGCCCGGCCAGGGCGTTTGTCAGGGGAACTCCATCCCCAAATATTTCAATCGAATAAAAGTTGGTCTTTAGTTTATGCAAGCACCACACTGCCCTATTTAACTGGCGTTATGGTGCTTGATAGATAATGGTTATTTCATTGCCTGTTCCACAGCAACCGCGACAGCGACCGATGCGCCGACCATTGGATTATTCCCCATTCCAATTAATCCCATCATTTCCACATGGGCGGGAACTGACGATGAACCTGCAAACTGTGCGTCTGAATGCATTCGTCCCATAGTATCGGTCATACCATAGGATGCCGGTCCTGCGGCCATGTTGTCAGGATGAAGCGTTCTTCCTGTTCCCCCGCCGGAGGCCACGGAGAAAAATTTCTTTCCAGCGAGCAGGCGTTCTTTTTTGTAAACACCCATAACCGGATGCTGGAAACGAGTCGGATTTGTGGAATTTCCCGTGATGGCGACATCAACCCCTTCCAGATGCATAATCGCCACGCCTTCGCGCACATCATCGGCGCCATAACAACGGACCGCCGCGCGTTTTCCCGTGGAATAAGCTTTTTCCTTTACCACGGAAACTTTACCCGTTTTATAATCAAAGGCTGTTGCAACGTGGGTGAATCCATTCACACGGGCTATAATGTGAGCCGCATCCTTTCCTAATCCATTAAGGATGACACGCAGAGGAACCTTTCTTGCCTTATTTGCGGAGTTGGCAAGTCCGATAGCTCCTTCAGCCGCGGCGAATGATTCGTGTCCCGCACAGAAAGCGAAACAGGTGGTTTCTTCACGCAGAAGCATGGAAGCGAGATTTCCATGACCGACGCCTACCTGGCGGTCGTCGGCTACTGATCCCGGAATGCAGAAAGATTGAAGTCCTTCGCCAAGCGTTTCGGCGATATCGGCGGCATTTTTTTGCCCTTTTTTAATCGCGGCGGCAGCGCCGACAAGATAGGCCCATCCCGCGTTTTCAAATGAAATTGGTTGAATATCCTTTACAATTTTTCTGACATCAACGCCTTTCCCGATGCATATTTTTTCGGCTTCCTCCAAAGAGGGAATTCCATATTTTGCGAGAAAAGGAGTGATTTGTTTGATTCTTCTTTCGTATCCTTCAAATAAAGCCATTTTAAACTCCTTATCCTTTACGTGGGTTAATGATTTTGACGGCTTCGGCAAAACGGCCGTAAGTTCCGGTTGCTTTGGTAAGCGCGCTGGCTGCGTCCATTCCTTTGGCGATATTATCCATCATGACGCCAAGCTGAACGAATTTATAGCCGATAATTTCGTTGTCGCTGTCAAGACCGATTTCGGTAACATAGCCTTCAGCCATTTCCAGATAACGGGGACCTTTCTCTTTGGTGCCGTACATGGTGGCAATCACGCTGCGCAAACCCTTGCCCAGATCTTCCAGACCCGCGCCAATAGGAAGTCCGCCTTCGGAAAACGCGGTTTGTGTGCGGCCGTAAGCAAGCTGGAGAAAAATTTCCCTCATAGCCACGTTTATCGCGTCACAGACGAGGTCGGAATTAAGCGCTTCCAGAATTGTTTTGTTCGGTAAAATTTCGGCGGCCATTGCGGCGGAATGGGTCATGCCGGTGCAGCCGATACATTCAACCAACGCTTCTTCGATGATTCCGTTTTTCACATTCAGGGTAAGTTTACATGCTCCCTGCTGAGGCGCGCACCATCCGACACCATGTGTAAGACCGCTAATATCTTTGATTTCCTTTACTTGTGTCCACTTGCCCTCTTGAGGTATGGGGGCGGGGCCGTTTTTAGCGCCTTTGGCGACTACGCACATTTGTTCAATTTCATGAGTGTGTTCCATAAAAACTAGATCTCCTTCCAGGAAAATACTACGAAAATAATGTAGCATCGGGAATTTTTTTTATCAATTTAATTGTTTTTAAAAAGCTCAACTTTTTGATTGCCTTGTTAATGTTTTATTTTAATAATCGAAAAGCATCAAATTCGGTTGTTATCTCTTTCCTTTAAAAAATTTTCTATTTTTACAAATTTTCAAATGCTTTTTCTATTTGAGCGATCAACTGTTTGATGTCATCGGTTTGACCCTGTGTGCGGGATAGCAGCGCTTCGATAGTGGAAAGTTCCTCGTGAATATAGTTGATGGCCTGCGTACGCATAGCCTCAATGGAATTATTGACGCTCTTTTCCCACTGGTAGGCCAGACGCGACAGGTTAATTTCCACTTCCTTTGGCACGCCTTTAATAAAATGCCATTCAAAGATTCGCCGGAAAATAAACATCGGTATGAGAAACCATATCAGGTCAAGATGAATATCAAATGATTTGGCAAAAGAAATGTCCGGATGTTCTGGTTCAATAACGTCGATTTTCCAATCAAATTCCGCCAGTTTAACGCCCAGCACATTTTCAATATTGTCGCCAAGAAATTTGCAAAAAGCCTCCAGTGACCGCGAAAAACCCGCATGCGCTTTTTTTAAAGTGCCCAGAAAATTTTCATGTTCGTTTTTGGAAATCAAGCGCATTTCTTCAGAGAGAATTTCCGCAACCCACGTTTCGTAATGCCTTGATAGCTTCCAGAGATTGCCCTTCCATGAAGTTATATCTCCTTGAAGTTTCCGCGTAACCTTTTTTGTTAGAGGTGAGTAAAATTGTTCCAGATAGGCTTCTATAAGAGGACGGGTTTGATGCTGATGTTCGCGGGAAATAATACCCAGTTCTTCGCGCATCAGGGATTCATTGACTTTCTCATTGATAATCTGTGTGTGCAGATTATCCCGATTCAAATCCGCCTGCATTGAAGCGTTCAGAGCAATTCTTAAATAGCTCAGGCAGTTTTGCGAAAGGGAACGCACTTTATGATTTAGAATTCTTGAGAATTCGGAATCCCTGTTTGCGCAAATCGTTTTGAAAATATCCTCTTCCACACGTCGTTTATATTCTTCTGTATTACTTTTATTTGAATAAAGATAAACAGGCAGTGCCCTGTGAAGTTCGCGTTGAAGAGTATCCTGAAAAAAAGAGACAACTTCTTTTTGCTGATCCGGTGAAAGAATATCTGCCTTAGTGAGCAGAAGAATGATGTTAGGTGTGTGGCTGGTCAGTTCACGAATAAGCTCTAAATCATGCTCCGAAAGAGGCCTATCTGCGCTCACGGCCAAAAGCGCTGTGCCGACCGCCGGCAACCAGTGCTCCGAAGTTGACTGGTGATATTTATAGACGCTGCCCAAACCCGGAGTATCAACCAGACGCAACCCGGAATATTTCTGCATAGACGGTAATTCTATATCAACTATTGCTACGTTTTTATCATTGCCGGGATTTTTAGCCTCAGATGTAAATTCAGCAATATCATTAAGGGAAACTTCGGTTGTGCGTCCGTTGAAATGTCTCACCAGGGCACGTTCCTTCTCTCCATATTGCAGGCGGGTGATGGCTGTGGTCACCGGAATGGCGCCGACAGGTAAAACATTCTGATCAAGCAGACTGTTTAAGAAAGAGCTTTTCCCTGCCTTGAATTGTCCCATAACCGCAACGTCA
The DNA here is from genome assembly GCA_003141615.1 of Syntrophaceae bacterium. Lineage (GTDB taxonomy): Bacteria > Desulfobacterota > Syntrophia > Syntrophales > Smithellaceae > Smithella. The sequence continues at coordinate 719 of PLMV01000003.1, read as the reverse complement.
ATGGGTGGGTTTTCCTCAAGTAGTGCCCGCGCGACTTCCAGTTGACGATTTAGAGAAATCATCTGAAACCGGTCACAGGCATCGGCAATAATTTCTAAAAGATTACGAATATTAGAAAGGGGCATGTTATCTGAGATATTTTCCACAAAAAACTCCTTCAGGTAAATTTCCTGCAGGAGTCATCAGCAAAAAACGCGGTTTAAACGAAGGTGAACTCCATCACCCGTTTACAAGAAGACATTTAAAATCTTGGAATGAATATATTTTAAAAAGAATATTTAGTCAATGATTATGTGTGGTGACTTCCTTCATAATTTTCAGTGATTACCTTCCCATTGATTCCATACCCATTGATCACCATCCCATTGGTCACACCGTTCTCTGATAGACACAAGCAGAGCTTCCAGATCACTTTCCGTCAAAATCAACAGAAAATCCAGATCAGCATCTGTTTTAAGTAATTTTTTGATGATTTTCACCAACTCTGTTTTGTTCATCATATTATTTCCGCAGTTAGCCTCTTCTTTTTCATTATAGATCGTGACCTGCCCCAAATACTTGTATCACAAGTTATGTTAGAGTTCAGCTTCGCCGCTGGCTGCCGGGGCACCCAGTTTGATCGGGGAGGAAACTTTTTTGTTGCGCCATTGCCTTATCAGGTCTATCAAGCGTTTTCAAGATAGGTGTGGCAGCAGCTAAGGCCCTAATTGCACTGGAGC
>PLMV01000024.1 GCA_003141615.1 Syntrophaceae bacterium | reverse complement strand
GGGCTTACTTTAGGTTATCCTCTTTGGGAAAAAGTTGTCGGATACGTTGGTTATAAACTCACTGCAGATGATATTTCTGATGTTTCAACTGCAGCTCCTTTTCAAGTTATAGAGCAAGAAGGCCAATTAATCACCAGCGCCGTAACATTATCTTTAGTTCGCGATACGAGGGATGATTATATTTTCCCCTCTAAAGGAACAAAGGCCAATATTTCAGTTACGCAAGCGGGAGGACTATTACAAGGCGACGCCAGTTATACCCAATATTCAGCCAGTCTTTGGGCTTATCAACCCCTGCCCTTATCTGTGGTTTTTGGAGTAAAGGGCCAAATCGGCTACATTCAAAGCCACAATGGAGATGAAAATATTCCTATTTTCAATAGATATGTTTTAGGTGGAATTAATTCTCTACGCGGTTTTCGTTATATCGGTCCGACCAATCCCGGAACGGAAGATGTAATTGGTGGTACAACTATGTTAATGTTTAACGTTGAGATGGTCTTTCCTTTCATTAAAGAATCAGGTATGAAAATAGTTGCATTTTACGACGCCGGTAATGCTTGGAATGACAGGTATTACCTTGATGATTTACGGCAGTCTGTGGGATTAGGTCTTCGCTGGTATTCACCGATCGGTCCGTTAAGGCTTGAATATGGATACATAATTAACCGCAAAGGAATAAACGATGACTCAACAGGCCGCTGGGAATTTACCATGGGCATGCCTATGTAAATAAGAAATGGAAGAAACAAGATTCAAGTTTGTTTTAGCCACAAATAAATTAAGAAAGGAGATTTTAAATGAAAAGAAGTTTTTACTTTATGACCGTAATTATCTCGTTGGTTTTTGTTTGGAGCACGAGCTCGTTTGCTGTGGACAAAATTGGCTTTATTAACTTACAGGAAATAATGCAAAATTCCAATGCCGGCAAAAAGGCTGCCGAAGATTTCAAGAAATTCTACGAAAAGGAAACCCAGGAAATTAAATCATCAGAAAAAGAATTAAAGAAAATGAAGGATGAACTGGAAAAACAAAGTTCAATTATGACGCAGAGCTCCCAGAAAGAAAAAGAAACTGCTTATCAGAAGAAATTGCGTGATTATCAATTATTGGTNNATAATGAAAATTGTCCGCACTATCGCTGAAAAAGAAAAATTTACTTTGGTTATTGATGTCGCAACTATGCCTATACCTTATTATGCCAAGGAAAATGATTTTAGTAAAAAAGTTATAGAAGAGTTCAATAAATTAAAATAATAGGGGAATTTTCATTAAATGAAAATGACGCTGGCGGAGATAGCCTCGTTTCTTGGCGGCACTGTCATTGGCGCGGATGATACAATTATCAACAATATCCGGTCCATTGAAGAAGCAAATGAAGGTGATATCACCTTCATTGCCAACAAGAAGTATTTAAAGAAACTGAATCTGACTAAAGCATCGGCTATCCTTGCCCCACCGCAAACAGCGGCGGAAGGCAAGAATCTAATTATTGTGGCCGACCCTTACGCGGCTTTGGGAAAATTGTTAACACTTTTTTATCCGTTAGAACATGGCCGCAGTGGTGTAAGTCCAGACGCTTATGTTGAAGAAGGCGCTATTGTATCTCCGGAAGCAACAATCTTCCCCCGGGCTTTTATCGGTAAGAGAGCAAAGATAGGTAAGGGAGTTGTTATTTACCCGGGTGTCTTTGTAGGCAATAATGCTTTCATTGGTGATGATTCAATACTTTATGCCAATGTCACTGTTTATCACTCTTGCATCATTGGTAAACGGGTAATTTTGCATTCCGGAGTTGTGGTCGGTGCTGATGGATTTGGTTTTGCATCCCCCGGCAAGGACAATACCAAAATTCCGCAAGTAGGCTTTGTGCAAATTGATGACGATGTGGAAATAGGTGCCAATACTACCATTGATCGTGCCGCGTTGGGAAGAACATGGATCCAGCGCAATGTTAAAATTGATAATCTTGTTCAGATCGCCCATAATGTCGTTATTGGTGAAGATTCGGCCATTGCCGCCCAGGTTGGCATTTCCGGAAGCACAAAGCTGGGCAAAAGTGTAATGGTTGGCGGACAGACAGGTATGGTCGGACATATTAATATCGGTGATAATGTAATGATCGCGGCCGCATCATCAATCCATAAGAATATTAAGTCCGGACAAATTGTTGGCGGAAGTCCGCAATTACCGCATAAACAATGGCTGAAAGTTCTGGCCTGCTGGGTAAAACTTCCGGAGATGAGAGCAACTCTCGATGAACTTAAAAAGAAAGTAGAAAAACTACAAGAACAGAAAAATAAGTTATCAAACAAGGGTTAAGAAAATGAAGATTCATCCTACAGCGATTATTGCCTCTGATGCCCAATTGGCCGAAGGCGTTGAAGTTGGTCCTTATTCGATAATTGGAGCCGATGTTAAAATCGGGGAAAATACAATAATCGGCCCGCACACAGTAATTGACAATTACACTCATATTGGTGAAGGATGCCATATATTCCAGTTTTGTTCCATCGGTGCTCCTCCCCAGGATTTGAAATTCGGCGGAGAAAAGACCCGTGTAATTATCGGCAATTTCAATACTATCCGGGAATTTGTAACCATTCACCGCGCCACTACCGCTGATATCGGAGTAACTATTATTGGTGATTACAATCTCCTTATGGCTTATTGCCATGTGGCGCATAATTGTAAGTTAGGTAATAGAATTATTATGTCTAATGCAGCAACATTGGCGGGGCATATTCATATCGAAGATTATGCAATTATCAGCGGCCTGACCGGCATACATCAATTCTGCCGTCTTGGCGCACACTGCATGATTGGAGGAGCCTCAGCGGTTGTTAAGGATGTTCCTCCTTATTCTATAGTTCAAGGGAACCATGCCAAACTATTCGGATTAAATTTGATCGGACTTAAAAGACGCGATTTTTCGGAAAAAACAATTAAAGCACTCAAAGACGCCTACCGGATTATTTTCCGTTCGGATCTTCTTCTGGAAGCGGCCTTAAAAAAAGCACAGGATGAAGTGGAAGATTGTCCAGAAGTACAGCACTTTATCCAATTTATCAAAGAATCGGAAAGAGGCGTTTGTCGCTAATATTATGAATGTGAAAAGGAAGAAAATAAAGGTTGGCGTTATCGGGATCGGCCATCTAGGCAATTATCATCTGCAAAAATATCAGAAATTAGAAATTTGTGAGATCACTGCTGTAGCTGACATGATTACGGATCGTGCCCAAAAAGCAGCGGGAATTTATAAATGTGCCGCACTTTCTGATTATCGCGCTATGCTGGGTCAAGTTGATGCCGTAAGCATTGCCGTTCCTACCAGCGAACATTACAAGGTTGCCAATGATTTTTTGGCAGCGGGTGTGGATGTTTTGATAGAAAAGCCTATCTGCGCAACTTTGGAAGAAGCAGATGGATTAATAGGATTAGCGAAGAAGAAGAATTTGATTATTCAGGTTGGCTTTGTCGAAAGATTCAACCCCGCAATCATGGCTCTGGAAAATGTTATAGATAAGCCTATGTTCATTGAAGCACATCGATTGCATCCATTCTTTGAGCGCGGCACGGATGTTGACGTCATCCTGGATTTGATGATTCACGACCTCGACATTATTTTAAAATTTGTAAATTCTCCGATTACAGGAATGGAGGCTGTTGGTGTCCCTATTCTTTCTGATAAAATTGATATATCCAATGTGCGGATTTCCTTTGCCACCGGCTGTATCGCCAATGTTACGGCCAGCCGCATTAGCGCCAAAACCATGCAAAAGATCCGTTTTTTCGGTCCCGAAGGATATCACTCGGTCGATTGTCAGAAGCGGGAAATTTTATCTCTGGGCAAAAGGAAAAATGATGCGGGTCAGGTGGAAATTTATCAAAACAACATCGAAGTAGGCAGTCATGATCCGTTGGAAGAAGAAATCCGTTGCTTTGTCAATTCTGTGGTCAACCGTACCCAGCCGCTTATTTCCGGTGAAGATGCCCGTAAATCTCTTGAGTTGGCCATTGATATAATTAAAAAAATGAGAGTTGCCGAGGTAATATAAAATGATTCCGATGGTGGATTTAAAAAGGCAGTACCATAATCTAAAAAATGAAATTGATGCCGCGATCAGCGATGTTTTAGAACAAACACGTTTTATTCTCGGGCCTAATGTCAGCGCCTTGGAAGAAGAAGTTGCCGCCTATCATGGTTTGCCATACGCTGTCGGAGTTGCCAACGGAACCGATGCATTGCTTCTGGCGTTGCGCGCGTGCGGCATTGTCGCCGGTGATGAGGTAATTACTACTCCTTTTACATTTATCGCCACGGCGGAAGTAATCGCCATTTTAAAGGCAACGCCCGTTTTTGTGGACATTTGTCCCGATACTTTTAACCTCGATTGCAACCAGATTGCTGATAAAATAACTGCTAAAACAAAAGCAATTATTCCGGTGCATTTGTTCGGCCATCCTGCCGACATGACACCAATTATGGAAATAGCCCGAAAACACAACCTCAAAGTAATTGAAGATTGCGCGCAGGCTTT
>PLMV01000125.1 GCA_003141615.1 Syntrophaceae bacterium | reverse complement strand
AAGACCACCTCCATCGGCAGGCTGAGGAATATCGAACACTATGCGGCAGGCAAGCTTTTATTTTTGCGCTTCAATTTCACCACAGGCGACGCCGCTGGACAGAATATGGTCGGCAAGGCCACTTTTGCCGCCTGCGAATGGCTGCGGGCCAATCACCCCACCATCCGGCACTATACTCTCTCCGGCAATATGGACACGGACAAGAAAAGTTCCTTCCTCAACAGCCTGCACGCGCGCGGCAAGCGGGTCATTGCCGAGGCAGCCATTCCCGGTGATCTCATCACCAATATCGCCAAGTTCCCTCCCGGCGAGCTTTTAAGGCTGCGCAATATAACCAATACCGGCGCCATGCTGGCCGGATCAAGCAATAACGGTATGCACTCGGCCAACGGAATCACGGCCATATTTATCGCCACGGGTCAGGATGCGGCCAATGTGGCCGAATCCTCGCCGGCGATTGTTTTTGCCGATCAACAACCCGACAACAGTTATTACTTTTCGATTACCATCCCATCCCTGATTGTGGGGACCTATGGCGGGGGCACGGCTCTGGCCACACAACGCGAATGCCTGGAAATCATGGATTGCTACGGCGCCGGCAAGGTGCGCAAACTGGCCGAGATTGTGGCCGCTACCGTGTTGTGCGGCGAGCTTTCACTATTGAGCGCGATACTGGCGCATGATTGGGTGTCTAGTCATGAGAAGATGGGCAGAAACCGCTGATTCCAGTTTGCAACCATTAACATAAGGAGAATCGAAAAATGGCAAGGCAGTATCTGTTAGAGAAAATCGAAGACAAGGTCGACACCATCACCCTTTATCGCCCGTAGAAAGGCAATTTCCTCTCCCGGTTGGCCGACATGAAACAAAAAACAGAAATCCGCCAAATTTCTCTGCGGAATCGATAAGGAGTAATCTATGAGTACAAAATACAAAGACGATGTGGTCATTGTCAGCGGAGTACGCACCCCTTTCAGTAAATTCGGCGGCGCGCTGAAAGAAATCCACAGCACGGATCTGGGCGTGATTGTCATCAAAGAGAGCTTGAAACGCGCAGGTCTCAAAGGCGAAGAACTGGATGAGGTTTATTACGGCATGTGCGATCAGGCCGAGGCCGCCCTTTACGACAACGTTAACGCGCGTCAGGCTATTCTGCGCGCCGGTCTTCCAAATACTCTGGTATCGCTTACTCTGGACAGAGCCTGCTGCTCATCGTTGTGCGCGGTGCAATTGGGTCGCCGGGCCATCCTTCTCTCCGAAGCCGATACCTGCATGGCCGTGGGAGCCGAGAACATGAGCAACACCCCGCTATTAATCAATGGACATCGCTGGGGCGCTGGTATGAAGCCGCTTTTGGTGCAGGACTATCTCAATCCCATCACATACCGTGAGTATACTCCGCTGGGACGCGACGCGGGGGAGATCGCCATCGAGCACGGCATCTCGCGCGAAGAGCAGGATGCGTGGGCTTTGGGTTCGCACCAGAAATGGGCCGCGGCTGATAAGGCCGGAAAGTTCACCGATGAATTGGTGAGCGTAGAACTTTCGACCAAGAAGGGTGTGCCTGTCATATTCGGCAAAGATGAACTTCCCAGACCGGATACCACAATAGAAGCGCTGGCCAGATTAAAGACAATCTACGGCAGTCCCACTGTGACAGCGGGCAACGCCCCCGGCTTGGATGCCGGGTCCACGGCTGTGATCGTCATGCGCCGCGTCAAGGCGCAATCTTTGGGTATTAACCCTCTGGCAACCATTGTAGCCGTGGCCAGCGGCGCGGGCGAGCCTAGGCGCATGGCCGAACTTCCTGCAACCGTGATCGGCAAAGCCCTCGGCCGCGCTTCGCTTACCATAGACGATATGAAGATAATCGAAATCAACGAGGCCTTTGCGGCTGTGACTCTTGTATCCACCAAGATTTTGTCCGGCGGCAATGAAACCAAATGGCAGGAAATGCTCAAAAAAACCAACCCCAACGGCGGAGCCATCGCCATCGGCCATCCGGTGGGCGCCAGCGGCGGACGAATTTTAATGACCATGATGTATGAACTCAGACGCCGGGGCGGCGGTTACGGGGTATGCGGCATTTGCGGCGGTCTGGCCCAGGGCGACGCCATTGTCATCCGCGTAGATTAAATATTCGGACAAATCTGTATAACTTAAATCAGGCAATAATCGACGGCTTCGGCCATAAGCGGGGTCGCACCATTTGTTTTATTCGTGAAACTCCAATTCCGAAAGCGAAGCGTATGACCTAATAACCTGAATAACCTAAAGGTCACGTGGGGTTACACGTCGGAATTGGTAAGTTAATGAGACCCAAACTTCAGAAACAAAGTGCATAACCTGAAGGTCATCTGCGACTGAAGTTTGCTGGTCGAATTATCCCGCAAAGCGGAGGGTATAATACCCCAAAGTTTTCTTTGGGGTTCATACCCGTGATTAAGATGCTTTTTTCGCTGCCAGGAAGCCCATTATTTTCATAATACCCAATATGGCGGCAATGAATATTGCTCCACCTACGACTTCCACTCCCATCCAGACGAATACATCGGGCGCCGGGCCTTTGACGGCCACGGCCGCTACCAGGAAGTACATGAAAGCGTAGTTATTAAAAATTATGGGTACTACTTCTCCGAGAGCCACGATCAGGTACACAAAAACGACAATATATACCAGCATTGCCAGTTCCAATCCCATAGAAGCAGCCGTAGCCCCCAGAAATATTTTGATAAGGATTATATTTGCGATTCCGAACAACCCACCCACCAGAATATGGGGGGCCTTCTTGATGTCCATATGCGCTTCAAAGAAAAATATCATGACCATAAANNCACTCCAAAAATCAGTCGGTCTTTGCTTAATTTCGCCATCTCAAGCACCCTCCTTTTTTTGATAAGATATTACTTCTTTATAGTCGAACTATAAGAAAATCGATCTTGTATGTCAAGGAAATCTTGAATATAAAACAGGAGATGAGACACCGAATTTCATTGACACATAATATATTTTTTCCTATGCTTCATATCAACGAAAGCAAATTTGGACCAAAAAATACTGCATGGGGATACTTGTTCTGACGGAGGGCCAAAACGATGAAAAACGAAAAAGGCATCTCGAAGTTGGTTTTGTTTTTGATAATCGCAATAATCATAGTTGCCGCAATTTACTGGGCAAGGTATTTCGCCAAACCAATGGCCACAGTTATGATGGGCGGCGCAGAGCAGGCACAGCCGGCCATAGAAAAAGCCAAACAGGCCAGTGACGCGGTGAACAGAACCAATCAGGTCACCGAAGAAGCGGCGAGAAAAGCAAGCGAGGATGCGGCGAAGTAGGGAAATGGTTATAATAACAAAATAGCTGTCACAGAAAATCAAATTTTTTTAGTGACTCTGTCTATTATCTTTAAGAGATTGCTAATTCGTTACTTCAAAACTTCAGAAACGCGACGATATTGATGGTTTAAAAATTGCCGGTATTAATCTTTCAAGGCAATGATAAAATGGGGCCAGCCTTTCGCAGTAAAATATTGTTTCAGTATTTTTAAGAAAAAACGCATTATCTAAAAAACACAGGTTAGTGTAGTTCTTGAAAGAAACAAATGGCAAAATACAGGACTTCAATCCGTAATCACGGGAATGACCCCACAGCAAGTTGTGGAGTCATTCCCTCCGCTTAGCGGGATATCCCCGCGTCGCTTCGCTCCTGGGATCAATTCCATTTACGCTTCAAATTTCGTTTCACTCATTTTCAGCGAATGTCATTGATTCGATCTGCAAGCCAAAGTGACCTTTAGGTTATTCTGTGCACTCTGTTTCTGAAGCTTGGAGTTTCACGATAAACACTATTCACGCCCGACAACAAACATCGGTGCCACATCTTATATCAAAAGGATAATAAACATAGCGGACAAACATAAAAAATACAGTATTTCATTTTGCATGACGTTCGTTAAGTATCATTACGTATGTAAACGGCAACCCTATTTCTCCCTCCTTGTTTGGCTATGTAGAGGGCTTGATCCGCGCAGGAAATAATGGAATCGGATATTGTATTGAAGTTCGGAACGCAGCACATGATGCCGGCACTGATGGTTGTTCCGACCTTCTTCTCTCGATGATCGATGGTCATGGATTCGATCTTCTGCTTGACCTTCTCAGCCAGTTGGCTAGCATCGTCGGCATTAATACCATGAAGCAACACAATGAACTCTTCCCCTCCGTACCTGGCCACAATATCATAATCTCTTTTGAAAACAGAGGTCAGGGCTGCCGCCGTTTTCTTCAAATATTCATCCCCGACCTGATAACCAAAAGTGTCGTTAATGATTTTAAAATGATCTATATCAAAGAGGATGACGGAAAGCAGACTATTGTTGCGTCCTGACCGTTTCCATTCCCTGTCAAACGCTTCATCAAAATACCGCCGGTTATAAAGACCTGTCAGGACATCCGTGTTACTCAGACGCTCCATTTCCTGGGATTTTATTTCCAGCAGATATTCATTTTCAAGAGCATTCCAGTACTCCTTGTTTCCTCTGTATGCGATAAGCACCATGTAAACCGAAAATAAAAATATCATCACGGCAAGAGGTATATTTAATCCATTCACCAAAATGGTAATAATGGCCGGCATCAGCATTGGTATATTGAAAAAAATGGAAAGCCGCCTGTGTGGAATAAAAGCAACCACGCCTCCCGCGCAAAGACCGCAGACACACAAGGCCATAAGAAATTGTGCAGTATATTCTCCTTTCTGGAGCATGATCAGAGCATATGTTACCCCCCAGATCAGGCCAGTGACAATGACGCTTGCAAAAAATATTTTTATTTAATGTTTCGTAACGTTCCCCCATTTTTCGGGAGACCGCCAGGTGAACCAGTCGAAACAAACAAATGACCCCCATCGATAGAAGAAAAAACATGGAAAAAATCAGATGTCTTTCATGAAAATTATCGGCAAATACTACAATCAATGATAACACGATATAGAAAAGAATGCCGATGGTGGAACGTTTTTTCAGGTCCTGTACCACTCGTTTATTCATTTTGTGACGTTCAAATGTCATGAATTGTCCTTACTTATGTCTTTTGAATCATCAATGTGTTTTTCATAGTTGTCTTTAATCCCGCGACTTGGAATCCCCCGGCTCCAGCCGGGGGAGGAATGCGCCCCCCGATCAGGTCGAGGGCAGGCTGCACTCGTGGGAGGTCGCGTTATCCTCTGCTTCGCGGGATAACCCCGCGTCGCTTCGCTCCTGGGATCAATTCCATTTACGCTTCAAATTTCGTTTCACTCATTTTCAGCGAATGTCATTGATTCGACCTGCAAGCTTCAGTCGCAGATGACCTTCAGGTTATGCACTTTGTTTCTGAAGATTGGGTCTCATTACAACTTACCAATTCCGACGTGTGACCCCACGTGACCTTTAGGTTATTCAGGTTATTAGGTTATACGCTTCGCTTTCGTGATTGGAGTTTCACGATAAACACAATTCACGCCCGACGATGAACATCAGCCTGCCTGTTGTATAATCATAAGGGCACTCCAAGAAAAAGGCTCCATAACCTTGCAGCGGTCATGGAGCCTTAAGTCTTTTCAGAATTCTGAAACTGTTACAGACTTATTTTGTCTGCATCGTTTCGATGACAGCCTGAACCCTGCGATTCTTCTGCCGCCCTTTCTTCGTGTCATTGCTGGCGATCGGCTTATTCGGTCCATAACCAACAGCGGTGATTAGTGACGCGTCAATCCCGAAGTTGTCGATCAGGTATTGCCGGACGCTGTCGGCGCGGGCTTGAGACAGCTTGATATTGTTTTCTGGATTGTTGAATTTGTCGACATTGTCGGTATAGCCTTCAATCACAGCCGTAGTCTCAGGATACGCTTTCATGAAATCGGCTACTTTTTTGATGTCGTTATGATATTTTTTCTTGACAACGGCTTTTGCGGTATCGAATTCCACATTAAGTGCGATGGTGATCTTCTCCAGCAGAGGTTTCTCAGCAACAGGTGCAGGGACAACAACGGCCTCCTTCGTAACAACAGGTTCCTCAGCTTTAGGGGCAACAACGGCCTCCTTCATAACAACAGGTTCCTCAGCAACAGGTGCGGCGGCAACAACGACTAATGTTGAAGTTTTATGACCCCAGAGATTACAGGTCGCTGTGACCTCGAAAACATCTCCTTTTTCAGCAGGTATGTTATAAGTATAAGTGAAAATCGAACCTGTTGGCTGAGTACCATACTTACTTTTGCTGATTGTCGCCCCATTTTTCTTGATTTCAACATATTTAATATGATGCATGCTGGCGAATAACGTTTGGTGATTTATTGTGACAGACAGAGTTTGCGTATTCATATCATAAATCAAATCTACCAATTTGGGCGCAGTTGCATAAGAGAACTGCGGACTAAAACACAAAAAGAAAAAGATAAAAATAACAGCCTGCAAAAATCTTGACCGAAACACATTTTTTTTCATAGCCTACCCCCTTATAATTAGTGTGCCTGTTTTATTTGACATTCCCCATATCGAAATCATTAGGACTAATACACCTATAATTTAGATATATAAGTTTTATATTAATACATTCAATCAATTTATACAAGTTTTTTCAATGGAATCAAAGTTTTCATAATATTTCATTTTCTAACAAAATAATGAGCATGTGATTGAGGGCAAGAAATTCCAAAAGCGGTAAAATAGCGATAAAAGACTACTAAACAATCTCTTAATGTAGCAGCTTTCATATGGTAATAAATGAATCGACTAAAGCAAGGAATAAGTCCCGTTGTATTTTTAAGCATCAAGGGTCACACAATCCTGATTTCCTGTGTAAATTTTGTGAGAAAATAAATAACTAAGAAATGGAAATGGAAATGAAAAAATACTCTAGAGAATGGAAACAAAAAACAAGGAAATGGGTTCAGAAACACACGGAATCTAATGGTACATCATATTGGTCAATACACTATATCCAAAACGATATTGGATATTCAAATGGAGGATATTCTATGGAATAATCAGCAAGAGAAAATTTAAAAATTATAATGTATAAGCAGAACAAAAAATAACTAAAACAGACAAGACTTCAGATTAACAACGTCTATAAATATAGGGATAACATGTAAATTATTCGTTTCGAGGTGTTTTCAATAAGCACTTTTTCCTAAAACTGTCGGCAACTCATCTTCATGCACTGCTCCTGAAAATAGAACGCCATTACTTTCTGACTTTCCAAAAGAATATGGACAATTTGTTTATAATAAGATAATGGCTTCACAAAAATTCTGAGGTGAATTTTGACAACCGGGCAAGCTATAATTTTAGGATTATTTCAGGGATTGGGCGAGTTTCTGCCTATATCCAGTTCTGCACACTTAGTTTTGGTTCCCTGGTTATTTCATTGGGAAGACCCCGGTCTTACTTTTGACATCGCATTGCACATAGGCACGCTTATTGCGGTAATTTTTTATTTTTGGAAAGACTGGCTACGATTAGTTACGCAAGGATTCACCACACCCCGGTCAGCGGATGGCCGTCTGTTCTGGTATCTGGTCATCGCAACAGTGCCGGGAGCAATAGTCGGTTATGCCTTGGAGAAGAAAGCGGAAACAATATTCAGAA
>PLMV01000002.1 GCA_003141615.1 Syntrophaceae bacterium | reverse complement strand
TAACCTTCCGACTTTAGAACCCCACACCGGATTTGAAGTAAAATTGTTTCTTACTTCCTATACTCTTAACATCAACCTCGACGAAGATGCAAGCTTTCAGTAGAGTAGAGAACTGGCGTAGTAGCTTCATGCTCTATCTCCAGTTCCCCCTCGTCAATTCCGTACGTTCGGTTTTCCCGAATACGGCTTACCGATTATCTTCATCCGGTTGCCTTCACATTCTGTACCCAAGGAGCTTTTGTAGGAACTTCATACAGGCCTAAGGAATCAAAATAATACCTGTCCGGATATGCATTGTACCCAGAGCTGAGGTAGTGGTGCTTCCGGCGCAAGTAGATCCGCATCCTGTACCCCAGATAATATCTCAGAGACGACATGGCTTTCGTGCAATTGCCAAATCGAAAGTAGCCTACCCATCCTCTGGCGACTTCATTCACTCGCCGAATCACAACTTCCGTCGGTGTTGCACTGTACTGCTCAGTTGTCAACCGCTTGATCTCTGAGCGTATATGTTTCAGTGCTTTCTTGGACGGTTCTGTGTGGGGATACAGTTTCCCGGTTTTTCTTCCTCGTTTCATGCCCATGCTGAAGCCTAGAAAGTTAAACATTTCCCGGCGTGCATCCACAACATGAGTCTTTTCCTCATTCAGATTGAGGCCGAGGTTATCGAAAACCCGTCTTACCCCATTCAGTATCCGATCAGTGTTGCCTCTGCATAAGATGACACAGTCATCTGCGTATCTTACCAGTCGTGCTCCCAGTCTCTCCTGAACTCTCTTGTTCACCCACAAGGTGTCCAGCACGTTCAGGTAGATATTGGCAAGCAAAGGAGAGATTACCCCTCCCTGCGGTGTTCCCTTTTCATTCCCTTTGTACTCTTTCTTCCCGTCCTCTCGTTCCTCCACAATCGGCGCCTTGAGCCACATCTTGATAAGTTTCAGTATTTGCTTATCAACAATGCGCTTAGCTACCAGTTGCATCAGTCTGTCATGGGGAATGGTATCGAAGTACTTGGAAATGTCGGCATTGATTACATCAGTTTTGCCTTTAAAGAGATGATTCTTTACATCTTCCACCGCCTGATGGGCGTTCCGCCTCGGTCTGAATCCATACGAGTTGTCCTGAAAGTCGGCTTCAAAGATAGGCTCGATTACTATCTTCACTGCCATCTGCACTACCCTATCCTTGATCACCGGTATTCCCAGCGGTCTCTTGCCGCCTGCCGCCTTAGGGATGTAAACCCTACGGACAGCCTGTGGCTTGTAGTCTTTCCGCTTTAGTTCCCCGGCAATCTCTTCAAGATACTTCTCGGCTCCTCCTTCTCTCTCCTCGATGCTATTAAAAGTTTCACCATCTATTCCAGGCGCTCCCTTGTTTGCTTTGACAAGGCTGTAGGCATAGCTCAGGATGTCCAGCCTGTAAGTCTTGTCATAGAGAAGATAGAATCGGTACTCTTTCTCCTGTTTGGCCTTCCGGTATAGTTTCCTCTGAAGTTCCCGAATCTTTTCTGGGGTTTTCAGCATTACCGCAATCCCCTTTCCTTTACTTCTTCTGAAACTTGATAAAAGTATTGCCCCTTCCCTCTCCCAAGGTTATGCTGTCCTTGGAATACAAGCGGTACATATGGGCAAATCCGACTCCCTTGCCAACCCGGTGAAATTTCGTTTCCTTATATCCACCTGTTGCCCTCCTGTTGGGCATCGACAAGGGTCTCCCGTGTTCATTGTCGTATGGCTGCTCCTGCGTGTCACCCCTGTTACCCCGGGAGTCCATCTATCGGTTCTGGTAGTTTTCGTTAAGATAGATGCTACGGTCTTCCCCCTTCCATTACGGGGTCGACAACTCCATCGTGTGTTTCGAGGCTACATCCAGGTTCGCTTACGCTGCGACCCGCAGGTTTGCTCGACTCCCTTACGGAGCCTTTGTCAGAGAACTTAGTGCTTCAGGTTACCCTTAACACCTCCCTCAAGCTACATGGGTGAACTACCGAACTCCCATGATCGGACTTTAACCGACTAGTCATACGTTTTACACGGCATACAATGGTAATCTTCAATTCTAAAATATGATCGTCACTAAAACTTTGTAGTTGCAATCAACGTTTGCGATGATGATTTGGTTTTTCAAAACCGATCATTTATTTTTTTATTGACTACTTCCTGAAATCCTTATTTTTATATTTTTAATTTTATGCTATGTTATAAACAGTAATCTTTAAATTATCCTTCTTAATAAAAATATTATACAGTAATTTCGCGGTGTATGTAATATTAGCAATGATCCATATAAAAGATGTTAGACCAGTTACTGCCGAATGAGGAGGGGTTTTATGAAGGTCATTGCAAACATAAATTTCAAAGGCGGCGTTGGAAAAACAACCATCACTTGGCTCTTAGCAAAACACGCAGCGGAACACGGAAAGAAAGTTCTCGTAGTGGATGGAGACGCACAGATGAGCCTTACAATAGCTCTGTCCATAGATGAGAGCAGCGGCGAATTTGTGCCTGGATTCGGCAACTGGTATGAAAATCAACATAGAGCACGGAACAGAACGCTCCTTGACGCATTGGATAAGTACGATCAGTACGTCAGCGGCAAAATAAAGCACTTCGATTTTCCGATTGACCGTGGTTTCATCTATCAAGTTGCTAAAAACATCGACTTCATTCCATCGGTAACGGATCTATACTGGATGGAATTAGATCTTTTTAACCCGGAGAACGTCAAAGGTTTCATCCAAGCGATTCTTGGAAAAATCCAACACTCAGAGTATAGGCCAGATGTCGTATTCTTCGACTGCCCACCTTCTTTTACAGCACTGTCGTATTCCATTCTCAGTAATTGTACGATGATCTTAGTTCCGACAAATCCGGACGTTTTCGCCGCTACGGGATTGAGAATAATGGTCGAGGGTCTGAGACATAGAATACAACCTTGGCCGAATCCCAACGTCGTCGTTTTTATGAATAAGGCGGGGTACCGTAGTGACAGAGGCCTATTCAGAGAGACAAGGACTTTCATGGGTTTTATTGAGGAAGCCGCGAATGAGCTAAATACAAGTGGCTCTTCAGTGAATTTTCTTCGAGATCAATATATTCCCTTCCGTGCTTCAATCAGGAAGGCAATCAGTTTTGGTGGCTTTCCAGAGGAATTTAGGCATGAAATTGCAAATCTATGGACTGTTGTTGAAGCTCAACTTTAGAACAATTGACTGGGAGAATTCCTAAAATGAATATTCGGATTGCAAAAAAACTTATAGTAGATTTAAAAAAACTTCAACAATCTATTTCGACAGTAATATATGATATCGAAAATATCATGAAGGCTTCTGACGAGGATACTAAGGCGAAACCAAAAAAGACTGAAATACCGGCAGACGATGTGTTGCGAAACGAATGGCGAGAACTTCAACAAATACTGAAGTCGCAAGGAAGTACCAGTCAACACATAAATGAATTTGTTCAAGACAAGACCAAGGTATATTTACAGGCTTTTTTCAAGGCAAACGATTTGCCGATATTGAATAAAGATCCAAAAGACAAAATCGCACAGCAACTAGCAAGCTTAGTCCACATTGGGTCTACAATAACCGGTAGATCATAGATATTTCAGGCTATAATGGTCTAACAATCGCTTCGAGAGGAACACGAGAATTAAAGACAAGACATTTATAAAACCTTCTTCTCTTAAAGAAGCCATGTGGAGCATCGGAATCTCCATTGTCCTTGCCATTCTTGTAGTGCTTATCATTTTTGCAGCCTCTAAGTCAGACGATAAGAAACCAGTTTCCTCTAACATTAGTAGTACTAACGATTCATCTACTGCTTCCTCAGAGGAACGTGCCTCTGAAGCATTAATTAGTAATTCAGTAAAACTCTATCCAGTCAGTGTTGGCGGCAAAGGCGGCTACATCGACAAAACTGGCAAAATCGTCATCAATCCTCAATTCATTGAAGCAGGTGAATTCAAAGACGGTATGGCGGTGGTAATAGTCGGCGACGGTATTAACCGTGCCAAGTGGGGCTATATCGACATGACCGGAAAGTATGTCATTAATCCTCAGTTTGATGAGATATTCAGCTTCAGTGAAGGACTATCGGCTGTAAAGACTGGCAGCAAGTGGGGCTACATCGACAAAACCGGAAAGATCGTAATAAATCCTCAATATGATGTTCCCGGTGATTTCAAAGAAGGCTTGGCGGCTGTAGCAATCGGCGATTTAGCAGGAGATATTATCCACGCTAAGTATGGCTTTATCGACAAAACAGGGAAATATGTCATTAAGCCTCAGTTTAAAAATTTTCTTGCATTCAACTTCAGCGAAGGTCTGGCGTGGATAACAATCGGCGATTGGGTCGGCTACATCGACAAAACCGGAAAGATCGTAATAAATCCTCAGTTCGGTGCAGCGCATGACTTCAAAGAAGGCTTGGCGAGTGTACTAGTCGGCGACATATTAGATAACCGAGCTAAGTGGGGCTACATCGACAAAACTGGGAAATATGTCATTAACCCTCAGTTTGATAGAGCGGGTGACTTCAGCGAAGGTCTGGCGAGAGTAAGAATCGGCGATAAAGCCGGCTACATCGACAAAACTGGGAAGATCATAATAAATCCTCAGTTTGATAATACACCTGATCAGACAGGTGACTTCAAAGAAGGCTTGGCTGCTGTATCGACTAGCGGTAAGTGGGGCTATATCGACAAAACAGGGGTATATGTCATTAATCCTCAGTTTGATATTGCAGGTAACTTCAGTGAAGGCCTAGCGAGAGTAGCAATCCGCTATGTGCTAGAAGATATTAGCCGCATTAAGTGGGGCTACATCGACATGACCGGAAAGTATGTATGGAACCCTTCAAACTGAACTAATGACGATAAACCGGTAAAGATATCCAATTAGGTGCATTCAAGTTCAAAGTTTATCAGATTATTTGTTTCGATCCGTAATCTTCAATTTTACTTATTCCATAAGGCTGAGGAGTTGTAGGTGTAAAAAATTCCCGCCACACCAGCATTTTAACAATTTAACCTCAACGAACATCAGTTGAAAGAGAGCATACCCGCATCAATTAGTTTCATTAGCCCCAGTAACTAACTGTAAAGATTCTCAAACCATAAAAATCACCACTCCAACCAATTAATCTCATTCCAAGATTCAGGGCCAAAATCACCTGTTCTTGGTTTTTATAACAAATTATTTTTATCACATCAGTTTGTTTCCTTCCCAAAATCCAAGATATTTTCTGAAAACCTTGTAACAAATATATGATTAAGAAATTTATAAAATCAAATTCAGAAAGGAGGTATCGGTCTATGAAAAAGAAAATCTTTACGCGACCAGTCTCTGTGATGCTGTCAGTGGAGATGTTTGATCAAATCAAAACCATTACAGACCAGGGGAATATTGGGTTCTCTGATTACATCAGGGAAGCATTACAGGAAAAGTTAAACAGGAAAAACACAATTATTAAGAAGGAGAACTGATATGAAACCGAATGATATATACGAGACGGCAGAATTATTTTCTGTTACTGATTTTGAGATATATCTTAAGTATGGTTGGACTCTGTTGGAAGTAAAAAGGGGCGATGATTCTTGTCCAGTCATATTTTTAATGGGACGGGTAAAAGAGACAGAAATTTCAGGAGGTAAAGAAAATGAACGATAAATCGGCATTTGGAACAAAAGAATGGGCATCAAGAAATGAAAATTTAATAAAGGGTTGCAGCCATGATTGCAAGTACTGTTATGCAAAGGCAATGACAATTCAGCATAAGAGAAATACCAGAGAAGACTGGAAAAACGAAATTGTAAATCAGGGTAAATTAAAAAAAGGCTTCCGGAAACATGACGGACTGATAATGTTTCCTTCCAGTCATGACATTACGCCAGATCATCTTTCTGACTGCATGACTTTTCTATATCACATACTGAAACCGGGTAATAATGTCCTTATCGTATCAAAACCGCATCTGATTTGTATCAAAGCAATATGCGACTACTTCAAAGAATATAAAGACAATATTATTTTCCGTTTTACCATTGGTTCCGCAGACTCAACGGTATTAAAATTCTGGGAACCGAATGCACCTGATTTTGAAGAAAGGCTGGAATCACTTAAATATGCGTTTAACGCGGGATATCAGACGAGTGTTTCCTGCGAGCCGATGCTGGATAATAAAATTGATCGGGTTATTGAGAGAGTGCTTCCCTATGTGACAGAAACCATCTGGATAGGGAAACCAAACAAGCTGAATGAAAGACTTTCAATGAATGGATTTAAGAATGACCTTGCTACTATGGGTGCTGCTAGAAGGTTAAAGGGGATATTTACAGACGATTATATTTTGGATCTTTGCCAACGATACAAGGACAATTCAAAGATCAGGTGGAAGGACAGCATCAAAAAAGTGTTAGGGAAATAAAATTAATTAAAATGAAAATGACTATCTCCGACACAGATATTGCAGACACGGATCATCAGAGATTATATTTAATGATTCGTGTCAATACCCGCTAAAATTAATGACAAACAATATTCTATTGAGAATCTATTAATTTTTCACGAAGTTTTTTATATTCTTCTTCAGTAATTTTTTCAGATTCTTTTAATTTATCTAACATTTTCAGTTTTTTTTCAAAGCTCATACTTTTATCACTAAATATTTTTTTTGTTGTTTCACCAACTACGAAAGAAGCACCAGCTATAGCAATATCCTTTGCAGCTTCCTGCACTCCTTTCTTGGCCGCCATCTTCACTATTTGTTTACCAACCGCTTTTAAAAATGGTCCCACCATATTAATTCCTCCTTTTTTGTCTAAAAAATATTTATAAAGAAAAAATATAAGTTATGCTTCCTTTTCCTATATTAATTATTTCATAAGATATCTTACGGCAATTTTTTAGAGCTAATTCTGTATGGGGTGACAAGCATTGTTTAATCTCCGCAATATTGACTAATCATATTTATTATGACTTCTAATTTAACTAAAAAAATAAGTGATTGAACCATTTCCAGTGTCTATCTTTTCATGTACTTTCTTTCCGCAATTTGCCAGGGCTGCTTCCACATTTTGTTCCTCTGATTTCGGCATAGAGTAGGCCATCCTGATTTCCATATTTTTCGGAACTGATGCGGGCAAATCAAAATTGATGCCTATCTTGCGAACATAATCAGCTATCTGACCGCGAATGATAATTTCATGTCCGCCGATTTCTGGCAATAAAAGTCCTGTTTTTTCACGTTTTGCAACATCATTCCGCACAGCCAAATACTGTTCCGTATCGCTATTTTGCACCTGCCGCCAACTGCCGGACTTAGGACCTTCTGCCGGTGACTTTATTTCTCCGATATAAACCTTGCTGACCTTGACAGCTATAAAATCCGGTTTGTTGGCATGTTGTCTTCCTTTACCGGGGATATCTCTGTCACCATCGTAATAATCGTACCCCTTTGACTTCAGCGCTTTCTCAACTTTCTTATAAAATTCCTTTTTACCTTCCATTATTCAAAATACTCCCTTTTATATATTTTATTGTTTGTAACATCTTTTAATTCCTGCGGGAGCCATTTCTCAAAGGTTTTAACCCATTTTTCATGCCCAGTTTTTGCGGTTATTTCATCATCATATTCTTCAACTATTAAAAAATTTTCTTCTTTAAAGGCAGGATGAATAATGGCCGTTACATATTGTTTTGTAAATTTTGCGCAACAGGTATCAATGGAAGCATCGTTTACATAGGACATAAGTATAAATGCCGACTTGGATTTATTTTTTTTAAATAAATTTATAATCAACTTGGTTACAAGCACTTCTTTTTTAAAAGTATTAACAATCATTCTGACTACACCAAATATCATTGATATACACTTTTTCTTAAATATCTTCATTGTTGTCTATAGTCAACAGAATATTATCGGTCATTCTGTTAAGTTACCTCACTATGAAAGCAAACTTGACAATAGAAGCTGCGTTTGGACAGGTCATCAAAGAACTCAGAAAAAAACATCAATTCTCTCAAGAAAAACTTGCCGAACTTAGCAGTCTCGATAGAAGCTTTATTTCCCTCCTGGAATGTGGTCATAAGCAACCTTCTCTAATTACAATCTTTCAATTTGCCCGAGCATTTAATATGTCGGCAACAAAAATCATCACACTTGTTGAAAAAAAGATTCAGTCAAAAAAATTGAAAGTATAAAAATATTTTATAGAGTCCTTTTCCTTTTAATTAGACATTTGACTTTTAATTCGATACCGATACCAGAGCACAACCAATATTCCTGTCAGTAATAATGAAAGGCCATTCCCGAAAATAAATACAATGTCTTTCCTGTATAATGCATATGATAGAATCAACAGCATTCCCAAAACCAGAATAGCGAGATAAGAACCACTAAGGCTGTCAGAGCATTTTGTCCTATACGTCTTCATAATCTGGGGAATAGAACTGGCACACATAATTAGTGAACCGGTAGTTCCCAAAATTTGAAAAATATTTACAGCATCCATAAGTCATTCTCCTTTCCCTTTCAAAAATAAAAAACCTCCCGAAAATGATAAGTATCACTTCAAGGAGGCTTGTCTTAAAAACAAAAAAGGCCTCCATGAGCACGATACTCAGGAGACCAACTTTTTCAGATCCCTAGGGCCTGTTTATGTCTATCAGTGAGATAGATTCACAAGCAATGTTTGAAATTAATATACTGCTGATAATAGAAGATGTCAAATGAAATTTATTTGAAGGGAATTTATTTGAATTTTTGTTTGACCTGAAAATATTCATCTGCATTTACTGGCACGATCAACATCTTATTGACATACAAGTCCGTTCTGCCTATACTTCACCATCACAAATACAATGCGTTATCAAAACCAGTAGATAAATAATGCATTGTCCATCATATGCTCTGACACATTTAGGTTTTCCAAAAGGAGGAATATATGCGAATCAAATTTGCTTGGATTGGCCTTATCATATTTGCCTTGGCAAATCTTACCGGTTGCGCTTCTGTATATACCGCAAGTAAATTTTTAAGCGCAAAATCGTATTTAGAGGCTGGAGAATATGATAAAGCGGCCATTGCATGTGAAAAAGCCCTTAATTCAAATCAAGGTTCCAGTCCGTTGAGATTAAACGTTAATGGCGTCAGTGTTAATGCTGATTATTTTAGTTATATGTGTCTCGGCGGATCATATCAGATGTTAGATAAATATGATAAGTCTACAGAATACTGGCTTAAAAGTATAGATGCATTTCCTGATAAAGCGTATTTTAGCTATTTGGGCTTAGCGGAGTTGAATTATCATTATGGCTTTATTGCTAAAGCCTATGAATGTAGCTTAAAAGCGAAGGAAACTGTCGGTACAAAAAGATATTATGAAATGATGCAGCGCTCTGTTTATGACAAAGATTTATTTGAAAATGCGGTTTATGCTGCAATTGATTTTTATAAACTCAGGTTAAATTACAACGAGCTAGAGGAACAAATTGCACTTAATAATAGAAATAAAGCAATATCAATAGCTGAACAAATACTTAACCAGAAATATAAAGTTCATTTTGGTGCAAATGGAAATGGGACAACTATTGATTTTATAAACAGTGGTGCAATGTTTGATTTAAATGGCCTTGTAAAAGGCGATAAAGTATTAAGCATTAATAATATTGCTGTTACAACTGAAATAGAGGCCATGCATGAAGGTAATAAGTTAATTAACCAGTATGGTAAAACAGTACGATACAAAATCGAAAGAAAGGGAAGAATTATTGATCTTGAAGCTAAATTAATTTATCCAGAAGTGGAACAAGCAAGGGTCATTTTAGAAGGACTCAAATCAAACAAAATTGCAAACAATGATGCCCAAGGCCCTTGGATAAAGATCCTCGAACCGAAATCAGCAAGGGGGCTAAAAATAGTAGAGAAGCAAAAAGCCAACTTTGTTATCCTGGCATCCGGCAAAGACGAAATCAAAACTATTACCGTGAATGATTCTGCATGTTCTATCTCCGAAGCAAATTTTTTGGAACAAACCATCCTGCCCGGTAAGGTGAATAAATATGCCGTGTCCGTGCCATTAGCGCAGGGAATGAACAAGTACATTGTTAAGGTAATTGATATTAATGGTAAAACAAATCAGCAACAAATTGAGATTGAAGGGAACAATACCCTAACTAGAGAACAGTATAAAATATATGACCACAAGGTTGCAGTGGTTATAGGCATCAACAAATATAATCCGTGGCCAGGTTTAGAATATGCTGTCAATGACGCTGAATCGATAAGAGACAAGCTCAAGAAAATGGGATATGACAAAGTTATCGAGCTATACAACCGGCAGGCAACAAGAGCGGCAATTCTCAGGGTCTTAGGGGATGATCTTCTAAAAATGCTCGGTCCTAATGACTCTCTTTTGGTTTACTTTGCCGGACATGGACAAACAGAGCCGTTGGCAGATGGTCAAGAAGAAGGATATATAATCCCTGTGGATGGCGCGTTGGATAACTATCAGGGGACTGCCATATCAATGACCTATATTCACAGCCTGATTAAAAAATATAAAGCGAAACATATCCTGTTTGTATTTGATTCCTGTTATTCGGGACTTGGATTAAAAAGGGGTGGCGGACAAAGATCGAAAGGTACATTTGTTATGAATATGTCACAGAAGACAGCAAGACAAATTATTACTGCTGGTGGAAAGGATGAACAGGCACAGGAGTCTAGGGGCCACGGAGTATTTACAAAAGCATTTCTTGATGCGCTAAATAAAAATGGAGAAAATATCATGATTAAAGATGGATATATTTTAGCGAGCGATCTTGGACAATTTCTTAGAAAACAGGTGGGAGAAAAAACCGGATTCAGCCAAACGCCTCTATATGGATGGCTAGATGGTGAAGGTGATTTTATATTTGAGATCAATCAATAAAAGATAATTAAAGAAAAATCTTTTGAATACTTATGCAGACGGTTTCATTGAACAACCTAAAAATAGAGAATAAGAAAGTTGAGGATAAAAACATGGGAGACTATTTATAATAAAATGAGTTTCATAAATGTGTGGAAGAAATTCTATAACTCGGAAGCATTTCATTTGCTTATAAATGTCTTTATAGGAATCGCCATCGCTGTCTTTATGTTTGGTGTTGAGCATACCGACTGGGGTGAAGCTAATATTAATAAGGCCTTCGATTTTGGCATTAAAGTGGAGGCGTCAAAATCTACAAAGGCCATGGAAAGTCTTAAAGCCCAAAGAAACATCCATATATCAGATAGAATCGTTTTTGCGGAAATAGATCACGAGACATACAAAAAATGGGGTAGTCCTCTTCTTACACCGCGGGTGAAACTGGCAGAGATTGTTAAGATTGCCCATGAGGGTGGAGCAAAAATAATTGCGCTTGATGTATTGCTTGAAAATAAAGATTGTTGTCACCCTCAAGATGATCTTATTCTTAGAAAAACATTACAGGATATAACCGATAAAAAGAGTACTACAAAAGTAATCTTTCCCGTGAGCATTGACTATGATGGCAAGAAAAGAAAAAATATTTTTCAGGACCTGATTGATCAAAACCCCAATTTCTATATTGCTTCGGCTCAAATTTCCGCTAGTGTGACGGACAGAATAATAAGGTACTGGGTACCTTTTGAAACTATTAAAAATGATAATGGCGGTAATATAATTTGGAACATATCCTTTCTTGTCGCTATGCTGGATAAAGGAAAAGAAAGAGAAATTAGAAAATTTGAGAAAACTATAATATCCGGCAAATTTCACAAAGACCATCGTATAGAACTGGATCATGATAGGTTTATTACAATTTCTCCTGATAGAGATGAAATATACCGTAACCGCATACGCTTTTTTCTTATACCAAAAAACACCCTGTCAAACTACCCAGGCGGCAATCTATTTGAAAATGCATATAATATTGACGAAATAAAGCACGTATCACTAAAAGATAAAATAGTTATTATAGGAAATTCAAGTCCTGACGCTGGCGATATACATCATACTCCTGTAGGAGATATGGCTGGCATTTTCATAATAGGAAATGCGGTGAATACTATATCTCTTGGAATTCAACCCTCACCGTCGCCCTTATGGCTGAGTATAATAATAGACATTGCTTTCATTTTCATGGCTGCGTTTTTATTTCTTAACAAGTTAAAATCTTTCAAAGCACAAATAATTTCTTATTTAGCAATTTTTATCTTTATGATTGTAAGTTGGTATGTTTTTATTAAAACAGGCATCGTGCTAAATTTCGTATTTGCTTGGATTGGCATTAATGTTCATTCAACGATTTCATATATAGAAGACGATTTGAAAAAGAGGAGGACAAATGAAAATTAATAAAGTTAACATAAGTAAAGCTATGATTGTAGGTGGATATTGTCTCATCTTTATACTTTGTGTTTTTTCCGTAGCTTCGGCAGAAAATTATATCGGTATTATTCTCGATGGATATCAGAAAGATTGCCTTGTGCAAAACAATGGAGAATATTTTGACTGCAAAGAAAGCAGACAATTATATGCTGGGGATAAAATTATAAAAAAGCAGAATGTCAACTCTCTTAAAATAAAGTGGGCACCTTATGCAAAAGGTAAGCAGTTGGACAATACATCCATGATGGTATTATTCGATCCGCCTAAAGATAAGAAAAATATTTTGCGCGACGTAAAAGAATTCCTTGGGCTTGTGAAGACAGGTCATAGCATATCAACAGGTGCGACAAGGAACGGTGCCGGCGAAGTCGTTTTTCAACCAGATAATAACGCTACACTCATATCAGGGCAAAAAAGTACATTCGCATGGGAAAAGGAAGGTGGCAAATACATCATATTTAAAGACAGTAATGGTTTAGAAATTTTCAGGAAAGACCTGAAGGGTGAACCCTTTATTAAGATATCACCGGAAGAAATAGGCATGAAACAGGGTGAGGTTTACTTTTGGAATATCAGTGGAACAAGAAATAACAGACAATTTAAAATACGACTTTTATCTCCAAAGGTCGCTCAACAAGTAAATGCAGATCTGAAAAATATAGAGAAAGAAAACATGGGCACTGTCAATGAAATTATTCAAAAAGCCGGTTACCTGCAATTTATTAGCGACGCTTATCCACAGGATATTGATCTTTATTGGTTCAGCTATCTTATATTGATGGAAAACAAGGATGAAAAAGTATTGAAAGATGAAGACCGTATTCTTATCAAAGAACTCAAAAAAAATTATCTGATTCATGTAAGAGAAAACATTTGAAGACATTGTGTAAAGGGTGCATGAGCAAATATTTATTTTGATAAGAACTTGCTTTTAGTTGTCGGCAGTAGCCGAAGATTGAGTTTGGGCCAACAAATTATTTTTATCATACCAGTTTGTTTCTAAAAACGCAGACTCCTGCGTATTTTTATTTTCTAATTGAAAAGTTTTCGGGAATCTCTGTTTTAGGTTTTTATCAGGTTAGAATCATTCCGGTATTGAGGTCGATTTTTGCTGTTCTGGGTATTTACCAGGAGTGGCGAACTGATTTAATAAGTGCTATGATGGCTAAACTGATTACAGATGCTCAGCTAAAAAGAGCAGAATCAGCATAGAAGAGGAAGGAGTATAAAAATAATGAAACCAGCAAAAGGATCCCTGGATCTCGGTGTGATTGTTAGTGATATAAAGGCCAGCCTTAACTTCTATCAAAATATCTTAGGACTGGAGTTTGTGGGAATCACTTCCTTATGGTTTGGAACGATGCACCGACTACGATTCGGAACAAGTGACTTCAAATTGATTGAACCCAAGTCCGTTCCTCCCCAAGGAATCATCGGTCTGGAAAATCAATTGGGATTTCGATACGTAACCTTCGTAATAGAGAATCTCTCCCAACTATGTTCTGATCTTAAAAAAGAGGGGATTGAATTTGCGTTGCCTGAGACTGAGACTCGTCCAGGTGTGCGCATAGCTATGGTCAAAGACCCAGATGGAAATATTGTGGAATTCGTGGAACGAAGTTAAAAGAATATATCAGTAAAATGTTTTCAGTCTCCGGGTAAAGTATAGATAGACTAAAATTATAATCATTAACAAAAAGGAGATAATGTTATGATGACATTTACAGAGTTATTAAAAAACAGAAGAGCAATCCGTGATTTTCAGGTAAAAGAGATTTCTCTGGATACAGTAAAGGAAATACTTCGGGATGCAACCATGGCGCCTTCAGCCAGCCATGGACAGCCCTGCCAGTTCATCATCATCAACAACCGCGAGACCATAAAACAACTCTCTGATGAAAGTAAAAAGAATCTTCTGCGGGACTTTGCTGAAAACAAGGCTTCGCTTGATCCCGGCTATGTCAATGTACTCAAAGATCAGAATTTTAATGTATTTTATAATGCACCCTGTCTTATTTATGTAGTCGGACCTGATGCAGTATCTTCTGTGGTTATAGATTGTACTCTCGCTGTAAGTTATATTATGTTTGCGGCAGCCTCAAGAGGACTTGGAACTTGCTGGATCGGCTTGGGCATGTTTATCCGGGATCCCAAAACAAAAGCCCTGTTGGGAATTCCTGATGGTTGCAGTATTGTTGCACCGATTATTCTGGGTTATCCCAAGACCATTCCGGCACCACCGGAAAGACATGCGCCAAATGTACTCAAAATCATCTCCTGAACTCCAGTTGCTATGAATAACGGGAAGGAAGTGTTGGTGTTGGTGTTGACTTCACCTACAAGTCAACAATTTTTAGTTTTAAAATAATTAAGGATTACTGATAGAAAGAGAGTAATGATCAAAGAATAATTTGATACGATGGGTAGTTTAAGAATGAGTTCGAAAGATTTTTGAGAAAAGATAAAATATATCTTGAAAATAATCCGCTTCGTCTATTTAGATTTTTATTCGTTAATTTTCGGAATTCCAAAACGGCAGACCGAACGGATTTAGACTTATACACTTTTGTTTCCACAAGATGTGATCCTCAAGTTTCTTGATCACTTCGAGAGGTGTATTGACGAATTCCACACCCGCCTCATAATACTTATTCTCAATGATGATTTTGATCCATTTTACTTTTCCGAGGGCGGTTATCTTTTGTTGCAAATTCTTTAATATGAAATCTATCTTGAGGAGGGTATCGACAGGCAAAGGAATATTGCCCCGAATTTTAGCACCGGACACAGAGATATCCTCGCTGTAATTATAGAAATTTTTTTCTCCGGAGATGACAGTTGTGGTGATCTCGTTAAATTCCTTCAGTCGTTCCGTTTTTCTTTTTTCTTTCATAACGATACATTCCTTCTTTTTTACTCCATAATCCTCATTTTTCGCTCTTCACTTCAAACCTTGCTCATTCATGGTTGCACTATAATGATTTCGGTTTGTATGTCAAGGAAATCTTGGCCACAAAATGTGAGGTGTGCTGCTGACATTTATCGTCGAGCGTGAATTGTGTTTATTACGGAAATGTTGTGGGAATTGGGAGAATAAGAAAAACAACATTACACCTTGTCAACTATTTTCAATTCGTCATTGCGGTGAGGATTACCGGTTGAAATCAAGCCACTTTTAATTGGAAACCTTTCTCCCGGAATAATCTCAGACAGGCATCCGTGACAGCATCGTCATAAAGAATTCCCTTATTTTTCTCTATCTCTTCCAGGGCTGTCTCAATACCCAATGCCGGACGATAGGGACGGTGCGAAGCCATTGATTCCACAACATCGGCCACAGCCATAATACGGGCTTCTATAAGAATCTCATCCCCTTTCAGATTTATTGGATAGCCTGAACCGTTCATCCGTTCATGGTGTTGGTAAACTATCTCCGCCAACGGCCAGGGGGATTCCACATCCTTCAGCATTTCGTACCCTATCCTGGAGTGTTCTTTAATCAGGGAAAACTCAAGGTCTGTCAATTTGGTAGGCTTGGACAATATCTCCGCAGGTACGGATAATTTCCCGATGTCATGGATGGAACCTGCCATGAGGATTCCATCAATTTTCTCCTGAGGTAATCCCATCTCCGTGGCAATGGTTCTGGCAAGGTCCGCAACCCTGACCTGATGACCGGCAGTATAGGGATCTCTAATCTCTACAGCGGATACCATGACCTGGATGGTGGCACCAAACGCTTTCCTGAGACTTTCGAGAGTCTGTTGAAGTTCCGCTTCCGCCTGCTTGCGCTCGGTAATGTCCCTTGTTACCGTTAATATTCCGGTCGGTTTGAAATTGTTGTCCCTTAGAAATGATGCCGCAAGCTCCACCCAAATAGTAGAGCCATCTTTACAATACTCCTCAAGCTCAATCAAAGCAGTTCTCGTTGGATCGGCGGTTCCGCTTGACTCCAAGGCAATTTGATCGGCGAACATCTTACTTGCGTGTTGCAGAGAATCGGGTGTTAGCATTTGATTCAACGTTTGTGTCATCGCTTCTTGAACCGGGTAGCCACGCAACTTTAGTATTGAAGGACTAATATATGTCGGATTGAGGTTTAGATCAAATACGGCGATCGTATCCGCGGTGTTTTCAGCAATGAGACGGTATTGTTCTTCGCTTTCGCGCAACGCAACTTCTGTCTGATCCCGCTTGACTCGCGTGCGCAGCGCGGTGATACCAAAGGCCAGATCGTCCGCCAGTTCTTTCAGAATTTCAACTTCCTTGGCATCGAATGCATCTGCCTCAACGGAATAGATTGCCAGCTCTCCAAAAGTCTGGCCTTCACTGATGAGCGGCAAGGCAATGTTAGATTTATAGCCGCGCTCAATAGCTGCCTCGCGCCAGGGAGCGAAGGCTGGATCCAGCGGAATATTGCGCGCGATGTACGGCTGCCCTGTGCGGATTGCGGTGCCGCCCGGGCCGCGGCCGCGTTCGTTATCCGCCCAGGTAACCTTGGCAGATTCGATGTATCCCGACCCGAATCCTGCATGGGCCACCGGGCGCACAGTCTTTGCCTCGTCCTGCTCAGCGAAACCGACCCATGTTAGGCGATAACCACCAACCTCGACGGAGATCCGGCAGACCTCGTTCAACAACGTCGCTTCATCCGCGATTTTAATCAGTGCCTGATTGGTGTTGCTGAGCATCCGTAGCACGCGGTTCACCCGGCTAAGTTCCTCTTCCGCCCGCTTGCGCTCGGTAACGTCGCGAATACTACATTGCACCAATGTTGCTCTGTCAACGAGATATATATCCGTATCCATTTGCTGCCCGGACTTGGTTGTAACCGGAACGGCAGTGTAATTAATAATGCCGTTCTTGTTCAAATTTTGCATTGTCGTTTGGAAATCACCCATATCGAGTGAAATACCGATGTCCTGAAGTTTATTTCCGATGCTCTCCTTTGGGGAATAGCCCAACATCTTCTCGGCAGCCGGATTAATATGGGTTATCTTCCCTTCGCGTTTTTCGAGAAGCAATATCCCATCACTTGCAGTCCTAAAAACACCCCTGTAGAGTTCTTCAGACTCCGTTAATATGTCTTCCAATATCTTGCGCTCGGTTATGTCTTCAATGGCCAGAAGGATAATCCGTTCCTTTCCCAACACTCTTTGAATCTGCCGGGCATTCAAAAGCATGATGCGCTTGCCAATGGTGGCAAAGTAGTGCTCGACCTCATAGTTGTCAAAGGTTGCCTTTTGGGGAAGGATGGTTTCCAGCAGTTCCCGCAGTTTGGGAATATCCCACTGTTTATTTCCCAGGTTATAAATAAGTTGTCCCTCGGTCTCTTCAGGTTTTACCTTGAAAAATTCATAGAAGGAACGGCTGNNACCCTTAAATCTTGATCCAGAACGATTAAGGGTTCACGCACGGTGTTGATGATGTTCTCGGCGTATTCGCTGGCTTCATCTAAAGAAGCCCTTTTTTGAATCAGGGTCTGCTTTGTTTTGGATTGATCTTTCATGGAGTTGCCCCCAGCGCGTCTTGATGATCTGTGGGGTTAGGAAGTTAACCAGTGACTGCCATGACTGGGTAATGGTTCTCAATCATGACCACATCAACTTATCTATTTGATAATAGGCGCTAATTTCTATATTATGTCAAGTGGAAAAACCGCTCCCGAATTGCCTCAAAAAAAAGGTTGCTAAGTCATGGATTTTGTTTATTATAGATTGAAGTCTATCACATTTGTTGAAGTTGACGTTTCATTGACTTCAGGAAGAAGTGCTTGCTGAGTTAAAGAGCGGTTTCTTCTGGCAGAGAGACCACTGAGAGGAAGGTTTAAAACAGGTAATTTATATTCTTCACACCCCTTGACAATAGCAATTAGCAGCATACATTAAAGATGAAGAGAGTTGCAATGCCCGGACGATGGGGGTGAAAGTTAACCATTTCACTGGAGGTAATTAAAACAAACCTTCCTTTTGGGTATTCAGTAGTAATGCGGACTGCTAAAGAGCAGTAATAAAATGAGCTGATTACAGCTTAAAATAATAATGCATTGCAGCCCTCTTCCAGAAATAGACTGAGTAAACGAGTTACTACTATGCACGTATTGAGTCTATTCTACTGGATGTCGATAAAAAAATAAACACAGGGTCTTTTTAAAGACCAAGTTTAAAATGAACGACTCCAGCTAAAGGACAAGACGGCACAAGCGGTTCTCGTTAACCCCTCGCAGGAAACAATGTTTCACGAGGGGTTTTCATTTTTCTTATCACTTACCTATACATGCCTTAATATTCAGTATCCAATTAAGTCTTGTCTCCGTTATTGACTTCACAAAGTCACACTGGGTCTCATCACTAAGAATCAATGATAACCGTTTGAAAGTTAGCATCGGAGAAATTAGCAGACTAAAACGCACCCCATAGGTTTACAATTCGTCAAGCAATTAATAGTTGACATTCTGCGACTACTCCTTTATGCGTATATAAGACAATCTGTTTTAAGCTATAGCGTTTTCTCCGGAATTGGTTTTATCGATGGCGGACGATTAATGTTAATATTACTAGGGGGTAGAAGATGATCAAGCTGGCCGTGGTCATTCATGATGAAAAGTATTTGCAGAAACTTATAAACCGCCTGCGCAGGGAGAAAGATATCAGCCTCCTCAGCACCGTCATCGTCAAAGATATCAAGAGCGAGGCAGAACAGTTCATTGCCTTCATTAACCAAATGATCGAGCAGAAGCCGGATGTTTTCCTCTTTGAGCAGGCGATTTTGCGAGATGTGGCAGCCCTGGATTTGGAAAAAATCCTCTATTTTAGAGATAAATTGCCTACCATGAAGACCATTATCATAGGTATACGCTTCACCGATGAAAATGTTATCACGATGATACTGGGTGGTGTGCGGGGTTTTTTCCGATTTGCACAGGGTAATGAGCAACTTATTAAATGCATTCGCGTGGTGGCTCGGGGAGAGATCTGGCTCGACGCTGAGATGATCACACTGGTTTTCGAGGAAGTCTTCAAAAAATTCAGACAGAGAAGAGATGTTATTCAACCTCTCACCGAACTGGATTCGGCAAAACTGGACACGCTTTCTCCGCGGGAGATGCAGGTTATGGAATTGATAAGCCACAGCATGACCAATGAAGAGATCGCCGAAAAACTTTTCATAAGTTCCAAAACCGTCAAGACACATCTGCGCAACATCTTCATGAAGGCCGAAATCAAAAATCGGGTCGAGGCTGCGCTTTTGTATACGCGCCATGCCCTCAAATCGCATTAGTCTTTTCGCCTAACTCATAAATAAGTCAGAAGGGTGTTTCATTGATTATGATTTGAAAGGGTGGATAACCATCAAGATTACCGAATACTCGCTTTCAGGAAGAAGTGGTTAAAAAGTCTTTACATCTGGTGTCAAATAAACTTCGTTCTCTAGGAAGTGATGACATTCAGTCTGTGAGCAAGCCGTTTGTGCTCCTCAGGCGTGATCCACGCTACGCGGAGATAATTGGAAATGGCATCATCGTTCAAACCGATGCGGCGAGCCTCCCGCACGGTTACTTGATAGGCCTCGATTTCGGTTTCTCGATCCACGTAAGCCACCCTCTCATCGTAAAGATTTCGTCCTTGCAGGTGTTGCTTGACGTGGCACAACTCGTGAATGATATCCAGATATAAGATCTCTTCGGGGCAGCAGCGCAAGTATTTCAGGCCAATAGTAATGGTACCGTCATTGTTATCCACAAACATCTCATTTGGCTCGTCCACCATAATCACCTTAATGTTCTCCATGACCCCTGAGATTTCTTTCGCGTCAGCAAAGATGGCAGACAGAATATCATAAGTGCGGATATCCGTAAAAACATCCTCCAGTCTATATTGCCCGGGTTCAAGCCTATGGTTGATGCGATAGGCATTTTTCATAGAATTGTTTCACCTCACTTACACGTATTTTGGGTCTCAAGGCGAAGTGCCGCGGCTAACTCGAAGACGCCCTGATCTCTTTCTCGTACATCTGTGATGACAACCAGGTTACTCATTGAACTCCAGTTCTGAGACTGGCACGATATTTTTTTAAGATGCATTTCGGGCCGTAAGAGCTTTTCGTCCGCCGTAAATTTTTATTGCCCATATCCTCTTCCAGATTCAGATATTTATATTGCGACTGCAATTTTATGGCCGTGTCGTTGAACATAAACTCATAAATGCCGTGATAGTTTTTGGAAGCCTTGGCAAAGTGCAGACAGAACGTATCCTTATTCAGCGCCTCACCTATAATGAAACCAGCCGGTTTATTTTCAATGTAATATACTGTGCCCCACAGCGCAAGCCCTGAGAAGTTTTGTAAAGCTTCCTCACATACCGCAAAATCGGTTTTACTTGCAGCCACAACAGATTCTTCCTGCCACTGTTGCAGGATGGTTATAGCATCTTGAGAATTGGCCGCGCCAAGAGGTTGATCGGATGGACGGTATGCCGCGAAGAACTGTTTCAGATGATTGCGATGACGCGTATATTGTTTTCCGGCAAATGACGCCATTTTCTCTGTCAGGTAAATATAATCCGATTCGCTGTCCTCGGATGATATGCAAAATTTATCTTTTGGGAAAAAAGACAACCATTCTTCGGGGATCGGAAAGAAAAAATTGCTGTCATTTAATAAGTGCACGAGTATGTCCGGAGCGCAGGACTGCGGGTTATCCAGCGGCATGATGTAATTCTGATCCTGACGGTTGTATGCCGAAATGAACGTGCCGCAATCTTTCATTAATATCTCATGCCGGTAGGTATTTCGGAACAGATAGATATTGGCGAAGGCATAGTCTGATATGTTTAAATTCATCTGTCGGAAGCGTTCGACAAGAAGTGGCCGGTGCTTCAGGTTAATGGTTTCGGTAGTATCCATAGGATAAGATGTCTTAAGTCCTTTCGAGTTCTGCGCTCAAAGATTGAAAAAATCCGTCATTTTTTTATTCTAAAATTTCCAGTCTTGCACGTTTATGTATTTTGGCGGACGCTGCACTCAGAATGGTGCGTATGGCTTGGGCTATTCTGCCCTGCTTCCCAATAACTTTTCCCATATCTTCTTTTGCCACACGTAATTCAATTTAAATATATTTTATTTCTCAATAAATTAAAATATCGTATCATAATGTATTATGAAAATATGTGTCTTGTCGATCTTGCTATGCTTATTTGCCAGTTTGCGACCGCAGATACTGAATAAAGCCCATATGGGGAGGTGCAACATCCATTTGCCATAACAGTGCTATAAGTTCTCCACGATGATGCGTCTCTTCCTGGAAAAAGTCTAGCAACATATCCTCAACGGGTGCAAGGAATGTTGAGCCGTCCTTTTGCCTTCTTTCAATTTTTTTTCTCAGTTCTTCCGGCGTGACTTTGCTCAGATAGTCATTGGCCTTGGATTCTACCTGTTTCAGATATTTAGTTATTTTCTCGATGCTGTCGTATTCGTTATAGTTGATGCTCGGATAATTGGGATTGCCTTGCAGTATATAATTAAAATAAATATCCCCTACAAAGATGATATGCAGGTAGATGTCTCTCAGGGACGGGAAACTGGCACCTCGATCTTTGACAAAGTCCTCCCAGGAGAGTTTGCTTAAGGTTTCGAGATATTTGTGCCTTAAAAATTGGTTATACTCCAGCAGTATTAAAGTATTCATCGTTTCCTTCCCCATTAAAAATCGTTGATGTCAAATTGAAATTAATTTAATTATTGATTCACGGATTTTTTCAGCCCTCTATTTCTTCTTCTTGCCAACCTCGTAATTAGCTATCTTAATTGCTTTCGCCTCATCACCAGTATCACGCAATATTGCATTCGCTATTTTTGCAGCCTCCCGCGCCTGTACTGGACTCAACTTCTTATTGTGCTTGCTCCTGAAACTTTCACCTGTCCACGGCATAAATCCACCTACCCTTTCTTTATTTACCATCCACCATTTTCTTCAATTCCCTTCCAACCTTAAAAAACGGCGCTTTCTTCGGTTTCACCTCTACAGCATTTCCTGTACGGGGATTTCTTCCTTTATAAGATTTATACTTCCGTACGCTGAAGCTCCCAAATCCTCTGATCTCAATTCTGCCACCTTTTTTAAATTCATTTATAAATCCATTAAACATCAAATTAATTATGTCCGTCGCCTGTTTTTCCGTCAGATTTTTCTTATCGGCCAGAGCTGCTACTAAATCCGATTTTTTCATACCAAACTCCTTATATGAACAATTTACAATGTTTGTTTTCCCAACTAATCAACCCGTTCTCTTATGCATACGACCAAAGTTTCCAGATCACTTTCCGGCAATTCCAATAAAAAGTCCAGATCAGTTTCCGTTTTTAGTAATTTTTTGATGATTTCCAGCAATTCTGTTTTGTCTCTCATGTTATTTCCGTATTTAAACCCTTCTTTTTTTCAGTATGGATGAGCACAAGTATATATATTTATTAATATAGGAGCAACCAATTTATTATGAAAGGAGGCTAAATATTACATTATTGTCAGTAACATTCCATTAAACATTCAATCAAAAACAATTTAAAAAGGAGGAAACAATCAATGTTAAACCAAACTGTCATAACGGGGAATCTCGGTGACGATCCCAAGGAATTCTTTTCCGCTGAAGGGGTTCCTGTTACTTCATTTGATCTCGCTTTTCAATCCGGAAAAAAGAAAACCAGCTGGATCAGAGTAGTCACTTTCAACAAGCTGGCGGAAATCTGTGCCAAGCATCTCCACAAAGGCGCGAGGATTGCTATATCCGGTCAGCTGGATCAAAACAAGTGGACTGATAAGGAAGGTCAGAACAAAACCACTTTTCAAATTTTGGGCAATACTCTGGAGTTCATCAGAACAGACGGAAGAGGGTTTAAAGATGGCGCAACTGCGGAAACAATCAATGACGATCCACCACTTTAACGCAGGAGGTGATGAATGAAGTCTAAGACAATAAAGATAATTATTATGATTATATCAGCACTAGCCGATATCTTGATTTCCTCAAGAGGCAAAAAAAACAAAGGAGGCAATAAATAATGACCGGTTCAGAAGCTCTCAAAAGAAGCGAGAAATCGCAGAACTTAAAAGTATTACATCTGGAGGACTCACCCTGGTATTACGTAGAATCCGAAGAAGGGAAAATCTGTTACAAGGTTGGCTATGAAAGCGAAACGCAATATCTCTGCAACTGTGGGGACTTTGCAAAAAATTATGCGAAAGACCCGACCTTTAAGTGCAAGCACGTAATGGCTGTCATGAATTCCATCACTGAAGGTGATTCGGAAAATGTCCATTATCTGGAAAGATGGAGACCGAAGCTGGACGAGAAGTTCATCATGAAGATCGATGATAAGGATTTCGTTCTCTATTCGGGTCTCCTGGATTGTGCGCATCAAAAGAATCTCTGCTCGGTGGATGTGGAACTCATTCAATTCCCATCAGAGGAAAATAAACAAACTGCGATCTGCAAAGCTACGGTAAAAACAATAGACGGTAAAATATTTTCCGATATAGGTGACGCTAATCCGCAGAACTGCACTTCCAAGGTAGCAAAACATATTATAAGAATGGCCAGCACAAGGAGCAAGGCGAGGGCATTTCGTGACATGGATAATATTGGAATGACAGCACTGGAGGAGCTTGGGGATTTGAATGAAGTCATCGGGAATAATTCTCCTGCTCAGAAGAAAACCAATAATGTAAAACCGTTTGTCAAATTCAAGAAAGCGGAACCGGCAGCTGTCGTAAATGCAAATACGGAAACTCAGGAACAACCTTCAGTTACCGATACCAATGCTGCTGCTGTTGAAACAAAGCCCAAGAAAACCAAAGCAGCTAAACCGGGCAATGGCAACGGCGGAGATAAACAGGAAAAGGGTCCCCTGATGAGTGAAGCTCAGAAATCAGCAATGTTTAATCTTTCCCGGAGACGCGGATTTTCCGTCGAAGATATCGAGGGAAGAGTTCAGGAAAAATATGGAGTGCCTGTTGAACAGTTAACTTCAATTAACGCCGGAGAATTTATCCGTTTTCTGCAGCAAGCTTCTTAATCAAACACAATTAAACAATTAGCGCATCTGTTGCAATCAGGGGCAGGACAGTAACAAATTATATTTGTATGTCTATTACTATATCTTTTGTCCTGCCCCTTTTGCCAAAACCGCAGGAACCTGCGCTTTTTAGAATCGAGGTGAAACATGGATTTAAAGGAATTAAGGAAGGCAGATCATCTATCCGCATCAGCGATAGGGGACTATATTGACTGTTCTTTGCTCTATAAATTCGGACGCATAGACAGAATACAGGCGAAATTCAAATCTGACGCACTGGAATTAGGGAGCGCGATTCATCTGGCATTAAATGATTTTCATTCTGGAAAAATGAGAGGCAAATGTTTAACGGTAAAACAGCTCCATGAATGTTTTGCCGCTCATTGGAAAAAGCTTACCGATGGAAGGGATGATATTAAATACACGGGAGATAACAATCCTGAAATCCTTCTTTTACAGGGACAGGAACTGCTCACCGCTTATTACAATAAAGCTTCCTGGAAAGACTTCGAGTGCATTGGAATCGAAGAACCTTTCAGGTTTAACATTGAAGGATGCCCCATACCAATTATCGGAGCAATTGATCTTATTGAACAGGATAAATCCGGCACTATGATCATCACTGATTTTAAAACTTCAGCAAAAGCATATTCCTTCGATGAGGTTAACAAAAACTTCCAGCTGACTCTTTATGAGATGGCGTTAAAAGAAAACGGATATGAAGATTCGAATCTCCTGTTGAGGTTTGATTGTCTTATAAAGACAAAACAGCCAAAATTCGAGTCCTTTTATACGACGCGGGACATTACCGATGAAATCAGGGCAAGAAGGAAAATCATTGAAGTGGCCAGAAGCATCTCGAAGGGAATATTCATTCCCAATGACAGTCCTCAAAACTGGAAATGTAAAAACTGCTCGTACAAGAATAACTGCGATGAGTGGTTTATGGAGGCGGCATGAACGAAGCAATTATTTCCGAAGCACAGGATTATCTGACCGTGGAAAAGGATGAAGGCTATAAACGCATAGTTGACATTATAAATCTATTGCAGAGCCACAGCACTAAAGAAGTCATTCTGTTTTTAAAAGATTATCTTAATGGAAAGGAGCAGGCTTTAAGAAACCTGATCCTGATCGACAAGACACACCGGAGAATAGACCAGTACGTCAGCGCTATGTTTCGCATAACCATGGCCATTAAAACATTGGAGGAAGGAGAGGAGGTGAAAATAATTGAAATCTCTAAACAGGGAGCAAAGGAAGGCGGCAGGTTTCGTCAACGGAATAGCTGCGGTAATAACGGGACCGGGAGCGGGAAAAACAGAAGTCATGATGCAGAGAATCGGCCTGCTCGTAACCCAGCAACATGTGCCGCCTGAAAGTATTCTGGGACTGACATTTACCAGAAACGCTGCTGAAGAAATGAGGCAAAGACTTGTTCCGGTATTAAAAGAACAGGCATCAAGGGTAACATTGAGCACAATCCATTCCTTCGCGCATTATCTTCTGAGGAATGAAGGGAAACTATTTGAAATTCTTTCGGGAAAAGACCAGCTGTCCTTCATCAAGAATCTGATGAAACACAAGAAGCTGAAGGATTTATCGGTCGGTTCTGTTTTAAGGGAAATAAGTCTGGCCAAAAACAACCTTATTTCAGTTGAAGAGTTCAGGTGCCTCTATGAAGCGGATAAAAACATGCTCAAGGTTGCGGACATCTATGAAGCATATGACAGGGAAAAAGCAAAAAAGTATCTATTGGATTTTGACGACCTCCTGCTGGAAACATATTTGCTGCTCTCCACAAACATCAATATCCGGGATAAATACGCGGATCGTTATCAGCATCTTCTGGTCGATGAATTCCAGGACACCAATCCCGTGCAGCTGGAAATTATCAAATGCCTGATTGACGAAAAGGACAACAGTGAAAAATCATTCTGGTGCGCGGGAGATGACTGGCAATCAATTTTCAGTTTTGCGGGAGCTTCAGTGGGAAACATTCTCAACTTTCAGACCACTTTCCGCAAATCCAAGATATTTATCCTCAATGTCAATTACCGCAGCACTCCAGAAATACTTTCCGCCTGTCAAAATCTGATCCAGCATAATGTCAGGAAAATTGAAAAGACGTTAAAGACAAATAACGCCGGCGGAGATGAAGTCATTGTCCTGGAATCGTCTTCGGAAGAAGGAGAAGCTTTGAACCTTGTCAACGAGGTAAGGGAAATGGTCGAGCAGAGAGGTTATGAGTATAAGGACATTGCAGTGCTCTACCGAGCAAATTTTCAGAGCCGTTGCATAGAGGAAACCTTTGCCCAGATGAAGATACCCTATCATATTGAAAACGGATTGAACTTTTACCAGCGATCGGAAGTAAGATATCTGCTGGATTACCTTAGGTTGATTGAAAGTCCCGATTCCGAAGAAGGAGATGAAGCTCTTAAATCAATATTGAATGTGCCCAACCGTTACATCAGCAGGAAGTTTGTTCAGGAGCTGACGGAATTCTCTAGCAGGAAAAATATTCATCTCTTTGAGGGGTTGAAGTCCATGCCTGTTGATCTCCCTTATATCCGCAAGAACGTAAGAGATTTCATCTCATTTATAAATCCTTTGGTTGACTATGCTCCCAACTTAAATCCCCCGGAGGTTCTGCAGATGCTGAGAAACCAGTTTGACTATGACCGCTTCATCACGGATGAGGATATCCCTACTCCCGACGATGCCAAGATTCAAAACCTTAACCAGCTCCAGTTATCGGCGGCAAGATATTCAAGCATCAAGGCTTTTCTGGAATACACAGACAGTTTTGACGAGCAGATGAGCAATGACAAGGAAGGAGTCGCTTTAATGACCATTCATAAGGCTAAGGGACTGGAATTTAAAATAGTCTTTGTCATAGGTCTGGTAGAAGGAATAACCCCGACCAAGAAAGGGGATCTGGAAGAGGAACGCAGAATCGTCTTTGTGGGAATATCGAGAGCAATGGAGATTCTGTATATCAGCTATTCGCACAATTATCTGGGACAAGCCGCCAAGAAATCCATCTTCATTGATGAAATCATGGGAACAGCTCAGAAGTCAGAGGCCGCATAAACAGTTCACAAGCTTCTCCACAGTTATATTTATAAAGAAGTAACCCAAG
Organism: Syntrophaceae bacterium; assembly: GCA_003141615.1. Taxonomy (GTDB): domain Bacteria; phylum Desulfobacterota; class Syntrophia; order Syntrophales; family Smithellaceae; genus Smithella. The sequence goes on along the minus strand of PLMV01000002.1, from coordinate 33,621 downwards.
AAAAGGGAAGGAATAAAAACCTTCCCTTTCCTATTTTATGAAAGGAAGGGAGGTCTAATTACCAATGAACGAGTCAAACGAAAAAGCTTATGTGAGCATCTACTGTAAAATCTATACCAACAATTTCAGCGAAGAGATGGTCGGCAGGGAGGCAACGGGAGAAGAAATTTACCAATTTCTTTTAAAGGACGCACAATGTTGTCTTCCTCTGCGTGGAGACATCAACCTCTGGTATCTCGGTTCCAATGAGAAGTTCGGGAGCATCATTTACAGAAACAGGAACTGGAAATGGAGTTTTGGTGAAGCTTCATTCGATAACGTTGAACAATTTGTCAACGCTGTCTACCAGGATGGACTTTTCACGGAAAAGCAATATCAGCGGTTGTTGAAGAAAATAGAAGAAGGACGCGGGATAGGAGATATGTATCTCATCGGAGATCATCTTGCTCAAAAAATATCAAAAAATAAAAAAAGAAAAGGAGAACTTTATGTCTTACAAAATGATCCACTTCCGTAAAGCGGGAGAAATAATCAAAGAAAAGAAGATGGCTAATGGAGTCAAACAATTGATGGAATACCTGCATGATTGTCTATTCGGCACCCGCCATAAAGGCGAACTTATGCGTCAGGCATTGCAAGAAATGGACTGGAGACAGAACGGGGATTTGAACATTCTGGATGGACGCAGATACTTTTACAAAGGTTTCAAAAACCGTGTGGCCATTGACGGCAGCTTTTCCAGCTATGAATATATACAAAATGCCCTTCTGAAGTTGCAGGTCGGTTTTGACAAGAAAAAGATTGACATGGGCATTGTCATGGTCACTTCCCAGAGAAGCGAAAAGAGCAAACTGGGGACTACAGAGGAACTGGTGGCAAAGGAAATCGAAATGTTGCATCCCACAATTAACCTGCCTGTGACAATCGTATTGTTTGATCTGGGAAGACCGGGCGAGATTTATGAAGAAAAGAAACCAAAGAAGGAAGAAGCTTTACCGGATAATGCTGATGTTGATCCGAAATTGATTGATAAATACCTTCACGGCGATTCCGCGATCAAGAAAGACACGGACAAAAAGAAAAAAGTCGTGACCAAATCCAAGTCCAGGATTCATCTGGTCAAGAATGAACCCCCTAAAATAGCCGTCAATCAGTAATTTCACCGGAAACAATCAGTAATCAATTGGGAGCCGCCCGTCCGCTGGTATGGAAACGCACCCTGTAGAGTCGTCAGGGGAAATATAATGTGTCAGGTGGTGAAAGACACATCTCCCAATACAATTTACCAAAACATTATGAATTTGAATTAAGGAGGTTTGATAAATGGCTTACACGCCGGAGCTATCAATGGAATCCTGTCAGATATTGAGAAGAATAGCATGGTCGCTGGAAAAACCGATGACACAAACCATTGAAATAGTCGTCAAGAATATAACCATGTTCATTGACCGCAAAATAGTATGCTCTAAATGCAAGGATAATTCCATCTGCAAAGAATGTGTATTCAGCAAACAGAAACACAAAGCCCGTAATAAGGAGGTTTTATCGTTATCCTGATAGGACTCTGGAAAAGATATTATTACAACGGTCTCACCGGAATTAAACGATGAAACAACATTATAAGGAAAGGAGAAAACATTATGTCTCAAACGACAACGCTTTCACAAGTCATGGAAAGAGTCGAAACTATGTCCAGAAACCATACGGACATGAATATAAAAACAAAGGAGATATCTTTTGACAGTCTTGATACGGTGTGGATCGGAAGCCAATCCCATTCATTGAAACCGATTGCCCAGCAGTCCATAGCAAACAGACTGGGTATCCCCATTCAGTATCTGCGAAAATGCCCGGAAGATATTCAGGCAATTAATCTTAACCACTGGATCAAATATGAAAAGAACGAGGAATTGTTCTTCCGGTTTGACAGAAATGATGTTCGGGCAATATTTACTCCGCGTTATATCCCAACCGATAATCTGGAAGTCTTAAAGAAGTTTGATGCTCTTAATTATGCGGCTGACACCAGAGTTCAATGCAATCTGGATAATGAATTTATGTCCTTAAGCATCCCGGACAATAAACAAACATTTCAGTTTTATGGAGAAAAAATGACTCCGGGCATATCCGTGAGCAATTCGGAAGTGGGACTTGCATCATTGTCCATAGCTGCATTTATGCTGAGATTGGTTTGCACCAACGGAATGATTTCCAAAACGGAAGTCTCCGCGTCATACCGGCATGTATCTGCTAAAATACTTGCAGCACTCCCGGCAGTCTTGAGCAACGTTTCTCAGGAACTGGGAAGACAGAAGGAGCAAATAAAATTATCACTGGAGAGCAAGGTTGATAATCCAGAAAGTACCATTAACAATTTCAACAATCAATTTCTGTTAAACAAAACGGAAAGAGAAGCTGTGACCTGGGCGATTCCTCTGGAATATGGTTTTACAATGTTCAGTATTGTTAATGTCTATACAAAAGCTGCTCAATACAAGGAACTTCCTGCGGAGAGCAGTTTCAGACTGGAGAAAGTGGGCGGAGCAATTTTGGGTATGGTAAAACATACTGTAAATTGAGCAGAAGAAAGGTAGTCAGCATGGGGATCGGAAGATTTCTGTGCTGACTTTTTTGTATGAAAAAACAAATTAACAAGCTATTTTTCGCTATTTTTAAGATTATGCGTATTTTCTTAAAAATAATTTCCACGGGTTGCAATAGAGATTAAATATATTTTTTATTGATAAAAAGGCTGAAAAATACCTTATAAAAAACGATCAAAACAAAAAGCGGGTAAAATCCTTGCCTCAAACAGGCCTATCCTTGACGCTTTAGAGCCAATCCATGCCGACTTTTGGCACCCATTTTAGTCGCCCTGTACTTAGTACAGGAAAGCTGGTTTTACACTATAAAAAAGCAAATATTTTTCACCAAATATTTCTGAGCAAAAGATATTTGTGAACTCAACAAGCACTTCTTCCTGAACTCCGCAAAGTATTTTCCTCTTTTAAAAAATATATATAGTGCTATATTAAAATCATCGGGAAAAGAGAAGTTCGGATATTAATTATTATTCTAAGGAAGAAATATTGAGTATTCACCAGTTGTGATCAGCTGGATTTTTCGTGATACCCACTAAAGTAATGAGTGAAAATAATCAAAATAAAGTCAGGTTTTATCTCGATCAAAACGTAATCGATTATTTAATCAAAGGTAATCTCGATACTGTCCAAGAGTTAATCAATAAAACTCAGAATTCGGAAATAATATATTCATATGTAACTCTCAGAGAATTTGCACGAATCGAAGATGTATTACAAAGAAAATTATATTTAGATTATCTAAAGAGAGTCAAAGCTAAATATTTATCGATAGATAAAAACGAATCACCACATTTTGAAGAGGTTGATCCCTTTGAAATATTTAATAAAAATAGCAGCAATAACAATGTTTATAAAGACATCGAAGATTCAAATCTTGCAATGATGCATAAACTATATGGTGGTAAAAAAGATACCTCTTTTGATGAGATTGCAACCTCTCAAAAGAATTCTTTTAGTCATTTAATGGAATACTTGAATAAAACCTTAGATTCTTTGGATGAGCATCCTGCTATTAATAAAGAATTATTAAAAGAAATTTTTCAATATGCGAACACCAATTATGCAGAATCGGTTGACAAAACAACTCAACTAATTAAAAACTCTAATTATAATTATGAAAATTTTTTGAATGATTTACGAAAATTATGTGACATAAAAGTTGATAAGCTAAATGAAATTGAGCCCCCCCATGTTATTGATCAAATTTGGAATATAATAAAAGATGAAATAAAGAATAAGAATATTGATATCGCTTATAATGATTTATTCGGTGATGGTTTATACAAATTCTTTCCTAACCAGAAAATAACTATGACTAGTAAAGTAAATGGATTATATAATTTATTGAATAACATTGGTTACTATCCTGACAAAAAAATTCACAATGATAAAAAGTTTATTCCTTTTATCAATGATCACCAACACGTTGGATATGCAATCTATTCAGATTTCTTCGTTACTAGAGATAAACGATTAATGAAAAAAGCTGAAGCTGTATATGAACACTTAAAGATAGGAACTAGAATTTATTTTATAGAATAATGTGGGTATAACCAGTTTTCCAAGCCTGTCGCTACACTCACGGCTGATTTTTACGTTGAGCCTGTAGAATAAGTCGGTGAGCGGCATTTGGCGTTAGATGTGTGAAAAATTGACCGCGGAGAATGCCCAACAATTAACGATCGCGCGATGAGGAGGGGTAAAAAGACCCCTGAAAATTAGACAAAATTTTTATTTTGGAGTTATTCTACAGACTCGTTAAACCTTTTAAGACGTCTTTTATTTTTTTGATCACACTTGCGGATTGCCAGAAGAAATGTACAACAAAATCCCATTAACCATAAATCAAGATCACCAAAAATAATGGTTTAATGTTTTCTTTTAAAAAGGGTGGTTTTTAGATTGTCGTTATTATTCAAATTTAATTGTGTCAATTTCTTTCATTAATCTGTCGGTTTCAGTAAGTGCAACAATGATTTTCTGATAGTGTAAAATATCGTCAAATTCTAGTTTATGGTCTTTGCGGTCTTTGAGCCATTTCTGTGCGGGTTGATAGCCACCAATGTAAAAGTTCCAAGCTACTTCGGGAACGTTGGCAAAATACTGTGTGTCGTTTATAAAAACTTTGCTGTCTTGATACTTTGGTTTTGTTATAATGTTGTTTCCGTCTATCGGATACTGTGTAATGTATTTCTCAACGATTGGGCTTTCCAGTAAATGTATTTGCCTGATTTTTCCGCCTAACTTTACCAATTGCCAAAAGGTGTTTTGGTCTTTTAGATACGGCACGCGGGGAAAATCAATTTTTAAAAACTCTTTGTATTTTTCACGGTACGTTGGCGAATGTAAAACCGCATAGATGTAATCTAAAATGTCTATGGGTGCAAAAGTGTCTTTGGTGCTTTCCTTTTCATTGGTAAAAGCAAAACCTAATTTATCTGCTATTTGTTTTACAATCTCTTTGTTTAGGTTGGGCGTTCTTTCAGTTGTTTGCCCAATGGTTTGTTGTGCATTGGTTTCGGGGTAGAGGTAGAGTGGGAAAACGTTACCGGCCCCAAATTGACCGGCTGAGTCAATGAAATTTTTATCACAAATAATATTAGAAAGGAATAAATGTTGAAAACCTCTAATAGCTTGCTTTGGAGCAATTAAAGCAACATTTGATTTTAATAAATGTTTCATAACATCAAATCTTGGATAACTGTGAAATCCTTTTGATTTTCCGGTATAAAATGTCCATTTACTATCGAAAGGTCTATAATTAGCTTTTATGAAAATTCCAGTTTTAGGATAATGGGTTTGTAAATCTTTTTTTGCTAAATTGACTTGCCAATCTCTTGAATCATCACCTAAAGCAAATTTTTTTCTTCCTGATTCATCATCTAAATTTAAAAACTCTTTAATGGTATTTTCTACTTCTTCCTTTGAATTATGAAAAGAGAAATTATCACGAGCCGTTACTATTCCTACATTATTTAAAGGGAATAACTCATCAATTCTAAATCCTCTTTCATATTTTATTCTGTCTTCAAAGTTCTTTATTACAAAGAAATAATTTGGATTATTGTATTCTAAATTATTCCATTTTAAAGAACTTAATGTATTTTCAATTAAGGTTTCGTATTTAAATTCCCTTTTCCCGAATAAATCATAATGAAACACTTTCCCTAATTCATTTTTCTTTCTCTTGCCAGTTTTTACAAAAATATTGATGCTTACACCTTGCATAATATCAAATACATTTTGATCAGGTGAACCATCCGGGCAAACCTCTTTTTTCTTGGCATTACCATGCAAATCGAGAATATAAATTTTATCAAAACTCTCCAATAAATACTTACGCATTTGTCTGTGTATAATACCGTCAATAAAGCTGTTGTTAGAAATATAAGCTAAAATTCCACTTCCATTCTTATCAATAAAATGCTGACCAAAACGGATAAACTTAATATAATCATCAGAAAGGGGTTGGATATTTCTTTCGTTCAAATCTTTTTTATAATCAGCCGTTAATTTTTCTATCCATTCACTTTTATTACTACTACTTACACTATATGGCGGATTTCCAATAACACACATTACCGGGGTATCTCTTTTGACACGATTGGCTTCATTGGCTTCAGTACTTAACCAACTGGCAAATAAAGTTCCTGTATCGGGGTGGTGTTCTTCCAAGCTGTTTGTAAGGTAAACACTAAAACGCTGGTCTTTAGTTGGTTTGTAGCCCGTTTCGGTAAACAGCAAATCAAGTTTAAGGTGAGCCATTGCATAACTTGCCATCAGTATCTCAAAACCATTGAGGCGTGGCAGCAAATGTGTTTCTATATAATTGCTCCAAATGCCATGCTGTCCTTCAAACTTTTTGTAAATGAGTTTTACTACTTCGGCTAAAAATGTTCCGGTACCACAAGCAGGGTCGAGTATCTGAACCTTGTGAACTTCTTTTTCTGTTTTTTTACGTTGTGCATCCACTTTAATTTTTATTTTAGTTGTATCGGCTAAACCTTGCGGCAAATCAAATTCGGTTTTTAAAATATCGTCTACAGCACGAACAATAAAATTTACAACGGGTGCAGGTGTGTACCAAACGCCACGGGCTTTGCGTAATGAAGGGTCGTATTCGCTCAAAAAGGTTTCGTAAAAATGAATAATCGGGTCGTCTTTTTTTGTGTCCTTACCGTAATCTTTTAAAATTTCTTTAACATTACAGGCTAAAAATATTTCTGCTAAACTATCAACAATCCATTTGATCCGGTCGTCAATATCGGGACCGGCAATGTAGCCAAACAGTTTTCTCAAAAACGGATTTGATTTTGGAATTAATTCTGCCGCTTCTTGTCGGCTGAATGTAGACAATGTAGGGTCATTCAAACGAGCTGCAAACATTCCGTAAGCAATGGTTTGGGCATACACATCGGAAAATTCTTTAGGTGTAATATCGTGTATCAAAATTTGCTTAAAGGCATTCATTTGGTCTTTAAGCGTACTATCTTCCTGATTGGTTTCGTCGCTGGTTAAAGCCTTTTCAATGACGTTAGAAAGAAGTCGGGCTTTGCCTGCCATCATTTCAGCTAGTTTTTTTGAACTTTTTATGGTTTGTCCAATATGGGTGCAAAAGTCTTTAATGAGATTTTCAAAAGAGGCAAAATTTTCGGGTAACGGCTTTATTCCTTTGCTGGTAAGTTCGGCAATGGAAATTTTGGTGATAAATTGTCCGTCGCGATATAAGATAAAAGTAATGTAGTCGGTAAAAACGAGGTTTGAAAGTGATGCTTTATATCGGTCGAATTGTTCTTTGTTCCCTATTTTCTTTGCGCCTTCGAGGTCTGTATCTCCAATGTCTTTCGCTTCAATAAAACCAACAGGAATATCTTTTTTTGTTAGGATGTAATCAGGTGCACCGCACGATTGCCGTTTAGGTTCGTTAGTTGCTCTGATTTCAGGCACTAAACTTTCAATGAGTTGTTGTAAGTCGCCACGAAAAGTATGTTCGGTTGCATTGCCTAATTTGTAGCGTTTGTTTATGTTGACTATGTATTCATCAGTTGTCATTTAATCAATTTAGCATAACCGCTTTTTGATTAAAAGGTGTTTATTGATTTGTAATTGAAAGGTTGAATATTTCCGATAACCAGATTCCTGTTGATAACAGGCAAAACTATATGCTTCGGTATTTTTAAGAAAATTATTTTTAAGATCTCATACATTATGGAAACAATTTTTTATTTTTATGAAAATATCTGCTCTTAACACTAAGGAAGCAGCATATATGGTGAATAAAATATTTTGAGGCGTCGTGTTTGAAATGATTCTCAGAGTTCACTTTGCTAATGATGGTCAGGTGGACGTCCAAATATCTGAACGCCAATCCATGTTTCCTGTCCTTTTAAGAATCCCTTTCTGACAGCTACGCCTATTTCGCTGACATCCGAGGATAGGATATTTGCTCGATGCCCAGGGCTTTGCATCCATCCATCTACGATTTTTTCATCATTTCTGTAAACTCCACTTGCGATATTTTCGGCAAGTCGACTGTATGCATATCCAAATCTTGTAGCTAATTCCGTGTAAGTTTCTCCCGATGGAGGATAATGAGAGAAATATTGATTTTTAAACATATCATTCAAGCGTTCATCGGCTATAACATCCAATAGATGATTCTCAGTTAATAAAGGTAGAACACCATTTTCTTGGCGCGCTTTATTCGTTTTTGCAATTACACCATCTTTTGTTAAGCCCCATTGCAAAGGTGGAGAAACAGTAATCTCATTATTTGTTTGGACACCTTGTGAATGAGGAGAAAAAGTAATCTCATTATTTTTTGTTATAATAATCTGTTGTCTTTTATTAATAATTGTTTTTACTACGAAGAAACATAAAAACACAACCAAACTAATAAGAAAATATTTTCCAAATTGCTGTGATGAACTTCGTTTAAAGGTGTTAAGGGGCTTAAACACATCTTTAAATTCAGGAACATCTTCAGCTGGACGCCAATGTCCTCCTCTTCCAAACCGAACGAGCACTTTTTTATTTAAAAATCCATCCATGAAATTTTTTCTCATTGAATCTTCAGACAATGGTCCTCTTAATTTATTTTCCACAAGGTAATACCATTCATTCCAATCAATAAGTGGAGAACGTTGAATCTTATTATTCCCATACTTAAGAGGTGTTTGCTGTTTCTCATGAGAACCACATCTGAGACAAAAACGCTCTTCACTTGTAACTTCCTTCCCACATTTTGAGCAGTACATATTACCTTCCGTAAAAAGGGATTAGTACAAAGCATAGATGACTTAATAAAGAATTTCATAAAACATTGCAAATGGTAATTCTCTTAATGTCAACTTACGAATGACTACCATGTTGTGAATGAACACTGTTTATTAAGATTTGAAGTATTGCATACTCGGCAAGGATAACAATCTGTTTCTTTTAGGAAGAACTATGTATATTACTATTTTTAAGAAAATATGCGATCTCTTAAAAATACTTTATTTTTATGAAAATATTTGTACTATACTATCTAATAATTTTTACTTACTATTGAAGGAGAATCCATGAAAAAAATTACCGCAATCTTTTTTTTAGTTTTGAGTATCATCATTATTACCATCCCTGTTTTCGCATTTAATGTTGATGTCACCAATGTCTGTTTCTCTCCCTATGGCGGCTGCACTGAAGCAATAGTGAATCAAATAGACAATGCAAAATCAGAAATACTTATCCAGGCATATTCTTTTACATCAGCGCCGATTGCAAAGGCTTTAGTCAATGCCCATAAGAGAGGAATCCATGTAGAAATCATCCTGGATAAATCCAATAAATCTGCAAAATATAGCGCCGGCGATTTCACTGCACACATGGGAGTGACCACTTATATAGATTCCATGCATGCTATCGCTCATAACAAGATCATAATCATTGACAAGGAAACTGTAATAACCGGAAGCTTTAATTTCACTAAAGCTGCGGAAGAGAAAAATGCCGAGAATTTGTTAATTTTGAAGAGTAAAGAATTGGCCGAAATTTACATAAAGAATTGGGAAAAACATAAAAATCATTCTGATAGGTATGAAGGCAGATAATACTGAGACAGGATATATTCATAGTTCATTTACAACTGAAATAGGATAAACATGAAACAGATTTTAATATTAATTTTTGTTATTTGTCTTTTTATGCCTAGTTATTCATATGGGCAAAACCCTAAACCATTGCCGAAATATATATCCGAATTACAGAAGAAGTGCGGAAATGATGCTGCTACCATTTTCAAAGAATTATCTGGGAAGAATGGTATGCCTGATGATAAAGATAGTGTAAAGTATGAAGACTACAAAAATCATTATAACGTCAAACTAAATAAGTGCTTCGCTTTAATAAATACCACTTCCTATTTCCATAGCAAAAGTAATGATGCCTTAATTATGAAAGCATTGTGGGATATTGATAAAGTTAAAAAATACGGAACACTGACAAGATTGCGAAGACAGCCCGCTCCAATCGTTTGTTTAGTAGAGGATAGGATCTGCAAATCGGAAGGTGAATGGAATTCTCTCGTTAAGCCCTATATGGAAGAGTAAAATAATCAGGTAATATATCTTATGGCAGAAAAACTTGATCAGAAACAGACCGTCGATTTAAAAGAATTGCTGATGTCCGAAGTCATTCAATCAGAAGCCTTAATTAATCTTCTCGATAAGAAGGGAATAATTTCGAGAAAGGAATTGTTGGAAGAGATGAAAAAAGTCCAGGCGTCGATGATTAAAGCCAAAAGAGCATAAAGATATGTGCGGACGATTCGTACTTATTTCCGATTTGAAGGATATACAAGATAATTTCAATGTTCAGGATGTACTGTGCGAACATCAGCCAAATTGGAATATTGCACCAGCACAATTAGTACCTGTTGTAATTTGTCATAACGGGAGCAATCAATTAGTCTGTTACAGGTGGGGATTGATTCCGTCATGGTCAAAAGACCCATCGATTGCAGGCATGCTGATTAATGCCCGCGCGGAAACAGTCGATCAGAAACCAAGCTTCAGGGATGCTTTTAAAAAGAAACGCTGTCTGATTGTTGCTGATGGGTTTTACGAGTGGAAGAATGAGGCTAACGGTAAAGAGCCGCTGTATTTTTATTTAAAGTCAGGTCGGCCTTTTGGGTTTGCCGGACTCTATGAAACATGGAAGTCTCCAGACAAAAAGAAGATTAATACCTGCGTAATAATTACTACCAGTGCCAACGAACTGATTAAGCCGTTTCATGACCGCCTGCCGGTTATATTATCCAAGGATAAGGAACGAGTTTGGCTGGATAGTGATGTGGCTGATGTTTCTGCTCTGCTATCCATTCTAAAACCATATCCCCCAGATGAAATGAATTACAAAGTTGGAATGGGTCCGCATGTTCTTTAGCGAAACAGAAGCAGGTATAATAAAACATTAATAAATCAAAAACATCCTATTAAGAGTTCCCAACAATAACCGCGATAGAATATCTTTTTTTAATCCAAGCCGCTGTTTCTGAACTCTTGATCGCGGAGATATTCAGTATTGATAAATTATCAGAGGTAACGACTCAATGTTTTTTATTTTCACCAAGCAACAATTCGTCAATTATTTCCGAAGGAGTCATGGAAGTGTTAAATTTATATTCTCCGGCATGAAAGGAACGAGGGGATCTTTTTGTTATGGCCAAGCTATAGAATAAAAATTTGTTTTTTACCAATCCCACCCGCTCCAGCATTTCCGCAACTTCTAAAAAGCTGGAGTCTTTGAATATGTTGATGTGCACAAATTCATATTTATGATCATTATAGTTAATGGGTGTAGATGAATAATTATTGAGTGTAGCAGAAAATACGATAATAGCAAAAACAATACATACAGCAAGTATATAGATTATTTTTTTGTTTAATTTCTTCATTTTTATCCTTCGATTTTAATTTTGATAATTTTTGTATATTTCTCGGTAAATCTGTATCTCAATAGCAGAGAAAAAAGTGTCATATTGGTCTTTTTCCAGTAAACGCCTCATTTCCCAACCTTTCTCGGTTTTCTTCTCAGTAATCACCGAGAGAATTAGTTCACATTCACTCTGGTTCAATCTTTTGACACGGGCAATGCTTTTTGTACGCCAATCACCTTTCACAATGTAATCCGTTTCCACCATATTTTCTCCGGACTTGATTTCCAGATTAGTACCCATATTTTCTTCTCGAAGGACAGAGACCACAGCTCTAAGAATAAACTTTTCATTAGCCTCATATGTTCTCTTGTATTCAGCTGGTGTGGAAATAGTTACTTGACCAAAATGAGGGGTGCAGGAGATAAAATTCAACAGGAAAAAAATTAAGATTACTACCGGGGAAAAGAAAGAGTTTACTCGTCTAGTCATGCCCCAGTATATCGTTTATAGTTATTATTTTCAATCGGAGTTCATATCAAATCCATTTCAAAAACCAATCCGCTCTCCTTGGACTCTTGATCGCGCGAGGTTCGCAACATCAAGTGACTGCCCTCTTTGACACTGGATGTGAAAAACCAATCAGGCATCACTGGACCGTAGCCAAAATTGTCATCGATGCATAGATTCAACCAGAATTTAATGCTAATTCTTAAGAACAAGGAACTAGCTGAAATTTACATTAATAACTGGTATAAGCATAAGGAACATTCCGAAAGATATGAGGGAAATAAGCAATGAAAAAATCACTTGGTGCAAAAACGATCATTTATCCTACTCCCGTTTTAGTTATTGGATCATATGATAAGAATGGAAAACCAAATGTAATGACCGCAGCCTGGGGCGGAATATGCTGTTCTTCTCCCCCTTGTTTAACTGTATCACTGAGAAAGGCTACATATACTTATGCCAATATCTATGAACAGAAGGCTTTTACAGTCAATATTCCTTCGGAAAAACATATTGAATATGTCGATTATTTCGGAATAAGCTCCGGCAGAGATGAAGACAAATTCTCCAAAAGCGGATTAACCCCTGTGAGAAGTAATTTAGTTGATGCTCCTTATATTAGTGAATTTCCGTTCATCCTTGAATGCCGACTTATTCATACATATGAAATCGGACTTCATACGCAGTTTATTGGAGAGATTCTGGATATCAAGGCAAATGAAGACGTTTTGGATGATAAAGGTGACTTGTCGATAGAGAAAATCAAACCAATTATCTATGCCCCTGAATATGGCTATTACTTTGGTCTGGGCAAGAAGCTCGGCAAAGCACATTCCATAGGGGAAAGAATAAGCAAAAAGTAGCCATCTTCATTAGCAGGCAATAGTTTTATTTGATCCCATAAGCTCTATCCATAATCAAAAAATTATTTTATAAAAATTCCCGCTTAAAGGAAAAACTGATTTTGTGCTTTTTGTATACAAATTGAAAAATTGGGCTTATCCTACGGATGGTATATTGGTAATGCGTTTATATACAAACTCCGCAAATCTTTGATTAAAACAATGACCGCCATAGAATCCATTTTTGAAATCAAATCCGCTGTTCTTGAACTCGTGAGGTACACACCATTATTAAAAGATGCAATCGTGAAGAAAAAGGTACAGGAAAAATACCTAAAGTTGATTGACAGGTTCTTTAGAGAGAATGAAAGCTTCGTAAAACCTGAACAGTGGTATTCTTGTTTGCATGACCAGGATTATTTTATTGCACTAATGGACGAAGTAGTAGAGCATTATTATCTGGAAGTGGAGGACTAAAACTCCCACTATATTTTTAGCTAATACTCACATCTTGAAAAAGCTTGATGCATTTGCCGACTGATCATATCATAGTAATATATCTTTCCTAAGAGAGGTGTTCTACGCAAAAAGTTATATTTCTTGTAGATATGAATGCTTTTTTTATCAGCTGTGAAATGACAAGAAATAATGCCCTTGTCGGAATACCAGCAGCTGTTGCCGGCGATCCAAAGAAGCGTACAGGAATTATTCTTGCGGCAAATTATGAGGCACGTGCGTGCGGAGTCAAAACCGCCATGGTTCTTCATGAGGCTTTGAAGCTTTGCCCTAAATTAACTTTAGTCCCCCCAGATCATCATTTCTATGGGCAGAAATCAGAAGAGGCCATGGATTTATTATCAAATTATACTCCTGTCCTGGAGCAAAACAGCATTGATGAAGCATGGCTTGATATGACAGGAAGTGAAGGACTTTTTGGCAAACCTGTGGTGGCTGCAAAACGTATAATGGATGAAATCAAAGACAGGTTCGGGCTTTGGTGCTCCATTGGAATTGCTGAAAATAAGTTCCTGGCAAAAATGGCGGCTGAAATGAAGAAGCCTCTCGGCATTACCGAACTATGGGAACAGGATATTCCAATAAAGCTCTGGCCGCTTCCAGTGAAGGAAATGTATGGAATTGGTGCTAAAACAGCTGAAAAGCTCAACCGCATGGGAATAAAAACTATAGGTGATCTGGCAAAACTTGATAAAAACCTCATTTCCAAAACTTTTGGTAAATCCGGAAATGAAATCTATCTGCGTGCTAATGGGATTGACACTTCCCTGGTCCTCGCTCATACAACTGATGAGATGAAGTCCATCGGGCGCGCAAAAACTCTGCCGGAAGATATCTCCGATATTGAAAAAGCAAAGCTGGTTCTAATGGAACTTGCTGATGATGTTGGTATGACTGCCAGAAGGCATGATAAGAAAGGTCGTACTGTGCATATCACATTAAAATTTTCTGATTTTCATGTAATAACCAGACAGACAACCATTCCGGCAACCTATACAACCAAGGAAATATATCAAGTTGGTTGCAGTCTGCTTGAACAAAATTGGAATAGGTATTGTCCAGTACGATTAATAGGAATAAGTCTTTCGGGATTTCATGAAGATTGCTCTTTGGATCAGTTGTCGCTTTTTGATCCAATGAAAGACAATGTTAAAAACGATAAGAATAAACGAATTGACAGCGCTATGGATAAGATAAGAAGCAAGCATGGCTCCGAAATAATAACCATTGCCTCATTGGTTAAGAAAGAAAAAGGTAGTAAGTGATTTCTTTCTGGTTGATACTTTTAAATAGAGCCAGATGTGAATAATTATATTACAAAAACTCGGTACAATCACTGTGATAAAATTGTGATAATTTTGTGATAGAATGGTAGAAAAAGAAGGGAAACAGATAGAATAGACAGAAATAGATAGAATTGCTTTTTTGTTTATTTCTAAGTACTTACGGGAAATCAGACCTTAGATCAAAGGGTTGAAAAATGTTGTTTTTTGTGCTTTGCTGGACTTCAAATCCAGTGTGGGGCGCTAGAACCGTCCCGGGTGGGTTCGATTCCCATGCACTTCCGCCATTTATCTTCTACACCTCCGCATGACAACAGCGGCTGATTTGCAGCGCAAAACGAATAACAAGGAAAACATGTAATCCTTGACAGAGAATTCTGTTCAGGCCTATAATAAGTAATATCTTCAATTAAGGAGACATCAAAATGAAACGCTTGTTCATTATTATCGCAATATTCTTGTTTTTCATAGTGGCGGTTTGCGCCTGCGCTGCTAATCTCTCGCCGGAAGAAAAGTTCAAAAAAAGCTTCCCCGATAGAAAAGTCGAAAGCATGACTCCCTCACCTATAAAAGGAGTTTATGAAGTATATACGGGCAACGAACTTTTTTATTATGCCCCGGATGCTGATCTTCTCATTTACGGCAATATTGTTAACAAAGAGAGAGCGAGCCTTACCCGAGAGAGTTTTCTCAAAAAGCTTACCCCTAAAATGGCGCAAATACCCCTGGAAAGCTCTTTAAAGATCGGTAAAGGGAAAAACATTATTGTGGAATTTATGGACCCTGACTGTTTCCACTGCCGCGAAGCCTTTAAGTTCTTTTCCCAGCGCAAGGATGTAACTATATATGTCTTCTTTTACCCTCTGTCATTAAATTCGGAAAGAAAGATCAAGCATATCTTATGCTCGGCTAATCAAGTAAAAACATATGAAGAAGCAATGTCGGGAAAATTCGATAATAATGCGCAACTAAATGTCTGCACAGATACAAAAGTAGAAGAATTACTTAAAACGCATAAAAAATTTGCCGCGCAAATCGGCATCAGATCAACACCATTCTTTTATTTAAAAGGGCAAGTTATTGACGGTTTTGAAGCTCCGATGTTTGAAAAACTTTTAAAAGATTAGGAGGATTCCATGAAAAGTATTCTGGCAATTTCATTGAGCTGCGCTTTCCTGCTTATATTTCCTGCCTCTACCCTTTTTGCCCAACAAGCCGCCAAGACTATTGTGGATAAAGAATGCGCTAAATGCCATAGCTTGAAAAAAGTATATAGCGCCAGCAAAGATGCAGCGGGCTGGGAAAAAACGTTGGATCGGATGATTAAGAAAGGCGCTGTTATAGAACCGGAGGACAAAGACCCGGTTTTGAAATATCTCAATACATTAAACAAATAAATGCGGTATCACCAGTTTTATGCAAGAAACTACGATTCCTAAAGAGAAGCGCGGTGGTTTAGGAATATGATTATCACTGATTAATGATTAGCGAATTTTTGAGCCCGTTTTCGCGTCACGGTCAAATGAAAGTACGGTAAGGCCTTCGGCTGTATCAGTAGCCAGGAGCATACCGCGCGATTCCATACCCATGAGTTTAGCCGGTTTCATATTAGCGACAATAACTATTTTCTTGCCAACCATATCTTCCGGCTTATAATCCTTGCCGATACCAGCGACAATAGTCCTTTCCTCTCCAATATCCACTTTGAGCTTTAAAAGTTTATTGGATTTGGGAACCATTTCCGCCGCTAAAATTGTGGCCACGCGCAGGTCAACCTTCGCGAATTCTTCGTAATCAATTTCCGGCTTCAGATCAATGGCAGACTTTACCTCTACTTGTTCTGTCTTCTCTTTTTCCACACGGGGGAAAAGAGATTCCCCACGGGTTAAGGAACTGCCTGCTTTCAACGAATTCCATTTGCCGACACCGGCCAAATCCATTTGTTTATTTTCGGCTGCACCAATCTGGTGCAATATTTTCTGCGCCGTCCCCGGCATAAAAGGTGAAATTAAAATGGCTATCGCCCGTAAAGATGCCAGCAAATTATACATGATCGCTGTCAGCTTTTCTTTATGGGTTTCATCCTTTCCTAATGTCCAGGGCTCATTTTCGACAATGTACTTATTGGTGGTATTAATAAATTCCCAGATGGCTATTAAAGCCTTATGCAGGGATAAATCATGGAAACCAGCCTCAACTTCAGCAACCGCCTTTTGCGCAGCGTCCTGCAAAAGTTTGTCGTGTTGCCCTTTTTTAACTACAGGAACCTTGCCTCCGCAATACTTAATAGCCATGGTAATCGTGCGGCTGACCAGATTTCCGAGGTCATTGGCCAGATCAGAATTCAGCCGCTGTACAAATGCTTCCTCGGAAAAATTGGAATCCAGCCCGAAGACCATATCCCGCAAAAGAAAATAACGGAAGGCATCCAGACTGTATTTGTCTTTCAAATCCAGAGGCCTCACAACATTACCGAGGCTCTTGGACATTTTGTTCTTGTCGGAATTCCAGTAGCCGTGGACATTTAAATGCTGATATGGCTCTATGCCCGCCGCTTTCAGCATCGTCGGCCAGTAAATCCCGTGCGGCTTTAAAATATCTTTGGCAATGAGATGTTCGGCCACCGGCCAGAATTTTTTAAATCTTGCACCATCAGGATAATCAAGTGCTGTCACATAATTAATCAGGGCATCAAACCAGACATAGGTTACATATTTTTCATCAAAAGGCAGCGGGATGCCCCATTCCAGGCGGGTTTTGGGCCGCGAGATGCAGAGATCCTCCAGCGGCTCGCGTAAGAATGCCAACACTTCGTTTTTATATCTTTCCGGACGGATAAATTCGGGGTTCATTTTGATATGATTAATCAGCCAATCCTGATATTTGCTCATGCGGAAAAAATAATTACTTTCTTTGCGATATTCCGGTTTGGACTGATGATCCGGGCATTTTCCTTCCACCAGTTCCTTTTCCATATAAAAACGCTCACAGCCAACGCAGTAATAACCTTCATACTGGCCGAAATAAATATCGCCCGCATTATAGACTTTCTGCAAAATTAAACGGACTGTTTTCATATGGTTCTTATCCGTAGTTCTGATGAAATAATCATTGGTTACAGCAAGTTCGGGCCAGAGGTTACGGAATTGAATACTGATCTTGTCGGCATATTCCTGAGGAGTTATGCCTGCTTTTTGAGCGGCTTCAGCTATTTTATCACCATGCTCATCGGTGCCGGTCACAAAAAAGGTATCGGCACCATTCATGCGATGATACCTGGCCAGCACATCGGCGACGATCGTCGTGTAAGCATGTCCGATATGCGGGGAGGCGTTAACGTAATAAATTGGCGTAGTAATATAAAACGCTTTAGACATAGAAAAACCTTTCCCGTTATTATTGAATACAATACGCTTCCTGCTGCGGCAAGCCTCCATTTATCAGCTAACTACCGCTCGAGTTAATTGCGGGATGTATCAAAATCGCCGTCATCTTCCATTTTTGCCAGATCAGCATCGTTTTTATCATTAGGTAAAATCGCCAATGGGATTTCCGGGGCTTTATTGCTGTTTGCTTTAGCATCCTTCGCACATTTTTTTGCGCAGGCATATGCTTCGTGCTCATAAGCCAAACAACACATGAGCCGTCCACAAAGACCTGATATTTTTTCCGGATTAAGTGACATGCTTTGCTCTTTCGCCATTTTAACTGTTACCCGCTCCATGTTTTGCAGAATTCCGGCACAACAAACCATCCGGCCGCAAACGGCTATCCCCTTAATAATGCGTCCTTCCTGCCGGGCACCAACCTGTTTGAGTTCAATGCGCGTCTTGAATTTCTGGACAAGGTCTTTAACCAGATCGCGAAAATCAACCCGGGCTTCCGCCGTAAAATAAAAGATGATTTTACTCTTATCAAAAAGGCAATCCACCGTGATTAATTTCATGGAAAGCCCCAGTTCCTTTATTTTTTCTAAACAGAATTTCCTGGCATCCTCTTCGAGCTTTTCATTTTCTCCCTTAATCCTTAAATCCTCAGGAGTTACCTTGCGCACGACTTTTTTCAGATTGGGCGGCAGCTCCGAAGCTTTGCATCTTTTTACATCAGTAATGATCACACCCAGAGCCAGACCATTTTCCGTATTGACGATCACTTGATCATACTTATGGAGAATATGATCTGCCGCATTGAAATTATAAATTCTGCCTTCTTTTTTAAATTTAACACCTATAATATTAGTCAACAATATAATTCACCCTGTATTGATTATAAATTAAGTTTAAATGCCATTGTTTCCAATGTCAATGTTTTGTTCACATTCTGTTCTATCGTTTCCCATGCCCTCTCCACCAGAGAAATATTATGAAGAATTTGTTCTCCCGACAATCTTACCGCCAGTGACGCGATTACCGAAGATTTATCCTGATTGATCAGCATTTCCTTTTTGCCGGTTTCTTTAAAAACCAGCGCATCGCGAAAACAGTTTTTTATTATATCCAAACACTGTTTGATTTCTTTTTTATCCTGGCCGAAGAAAGAAGCTAAATTCAATATGCTTAATGGGTCATCTTTCCGTGTATCATCAAGCAATTGCACTATTTCTGTACGGCAGGCAATAATATCATCCTGATCCAGATTCAGTGCTTTGCCGATAGACCCTCCCGAGAGTCCCGCCAGTAAATACGCTTTTGGCGATTCCATTCCTGCCCGGCTGATAAGAAACCGGGCAATTGTATCAACGGGCAGTGGATTAAATCGCATATGCCGGCACCGGGAAATAATTGTCGCCGGCATCGTATAAGGACGTGCCGTTATCAAAATCAAAACATTGGAGGCCGCCGGCTCTTCCAGTGTCTTTAAAAGAGCATTGGCGGCCTGATCATTCATCCTATCGGCATCGTTTATAATCACCACCCGCCATCTTCCCTCGAAAGGCTTAAACGTCATTTGTTCCTGAATTTCACGGATAGCGTTAATGCGGATAAACTGACCTTCAGCTTCAATAATAGTTACATCGGAATGGCTGGAATGCTGTATTTTCAGACAGGATGAACATTCCCCGCAGGCATCATGAAGATTATCTGATTTTTCACAGTTTAGCGCGGCGGCTAATTCTAAAGCCAGAGTTCTTTTGCCTGCGGCATCCATGCCGCTAAAAAGATAAGCATGCCCGATGCGTTTTTGGGAGATTGCTTTCCGGAGATTTGCTATTTGCCTTTCATGGCCGTAAATATCGAGAAAAGACATAATCAGTATTCTCTCCGGAGAAAAACTGTAAAACGTATCAATTCGCCAAACCTATAAAGTCCGTGATGTACCTGCACACTTCTTCCTGAATTTTATTGATGTCGCCTGTCGCATCAATCAAGCGGAAGCGTTCCGGTTCCTTCTTTAAAATATTAAGATACCCTTCGCGTACTTTATTGTGGAAATTGAGACTCTCCCTTTCAAACCTGTCGGAAAAAGAAGAATCTTTCAGCCGGTTATCCCTCTCCGTTGCCCTTTGCAGACCGATCTCAACAGGCAGATCAAAAAGCAGCGTTAAATTCGGTTTTAAACCCATCGATGAATATTCGTTGATTACTCTGATAAATTCAGGATTCAGGCCGCGCGCGGCACCCTGATAAGCATAAGTGGCATCGGAAAACCGGTCGCACAGTACAACATTGTCCTGATTTAATGCAGGCATAATCATTTCCCGGACATGCTGCGCCCGCGCTGCGCAAAAAAGAAAGGCTTCCGTCTCCGCACACATATAGTAATGACCGCGGTTAAAAAGTATGCCGCCGATTTTCCGGCCAATGTCTGTTCCCGAAGGCTCTTGCGTAATTAAAAGCGGTACGTGCTTCTCAATCAAATACTGGGCAATCAACCTCATCTGGGTCGATTTTCCCGAACCTTCGATACCTTCAAAGGTAATTAATTTATTCATTGATCCAACCTCTCGCCCCTGATTCCAAGAGCTTATTCCAATTCTAAATCAAAGCGCTATCTTTGTTGGCATCGTCGTCTGGCTTCCTCAATCCGCCTTGGCGGACCAGCGTCGCCTCCTTCTTGCCGCCTCGATATCATCTTTGATTTAGAAATAGTATTAATATTCAAGACTAAAAATATCCAGAAAGAATTTCGTTAATAATAAGAAAGCTTAATTAGTAGTATTTAAGGACGGTTTGTATCTATAAAAACGGTGGACAAATCCGCCTCTGGGGACGGATTTGTCCGTCACTTATATGTTTATTATTTCTCTTCTCCCGCTACAATTGCTTCCACTGGGCATTGATCGGAACAAGCTCCGCAATCGGTACAAAGCTTGGCATCTATAACATACTTATCTTCGCCTTCAGAAATTGCTTCCACAGGGCACTCATCTTCACAAGAGCCGCAAGCAATGCATTCATCAGTTATCACATACGCCATTTTCCTTCGTTCTCCTTTTAAAAATTTTTCTCTAAAAAATAGCTGTTAAACAGCGTTTAGACAGAAATAACTTCCTTAATCTCCGGAACTTGCTTTTTAATTATTTTTTCAATCCCCATTTTTAAAGTCATTTGCGACATCGGACAGCCGTGACAGGCGCCGGTTAATTTAACTTTTACCACCCCGTCCGCACTGACATCGACAAGCTCCACATCACCGCCGTCAGCCTGCAGGCTGGGACGAACCATATCTATTGCCTTTTGTACCTGCTCTTTCATTTATCTTCTCCCCATTAATTTTGTACCTGATCCCGCCCTCTCAGTGCGGCATGTAACCGACCATCTCCCTTGCCACATCACGGGCAACTTTAGGTAAATCAGGTTTGATCAGCATATAGCTGTCCGCTATTTGATGACCTGCTTTCCACATTAATTTTCCTGATGAGGCTTCATATAATTTCATACCCAGACTTACTTTAGCTACCTTGTCTCCCTTTTCGACCGCATAGCTCCAGATATCTACGGAAACCAGCAAGAAGGCATCAACATTGGCGAGTTCTCCGATTTTTTTACTCAAATCGGGATCGGTAAAATTAACCGTCCGTAATTTGGAAAGATAATCAGTCATTGCTTTGCGTAATTCCACATTGGCTAAAAGCTGCCGATTTAAACTTTCCGCATCTATTATATCCGAGAACCATTTTTTCCCCGCCAGAACACCAGCTACAACCTGCTCGACGGAACCTCTCGCTTCTTCATTATTCCCTATTACTTCCACTGGGAAAATGGCTATTTTTTTAGGATGAAAATTTACTGCTTCCGGAGCCACCTGGGAAAAACGCAAACCTCCACAGGCCGCAAGAGCCAATACAAAAATCAATAAAATAATCTTTACAACTAATTTTTTCATCATAATCTTAACCCTCCCCCTGTCCTTTTCCAGAACATTTCCTCCTCAGAGAAAATACCATACGAAAACACAGAAACCAGCAATAATATAGCTTGTTTCCAAGAACCCTTCCATAACTGCCCCTGAAAACCCCGACCTTCTATCACAAAGCCTGAAACAAATCCATATATATAATAGGCATATAATAAGGAATAAGCTTAAAGATGAAGTCCAATTTGCCGGATACGAAACAAGAAGAATAACCAATAATATCAACAAAATTGATTGGAGAACGGTTTTTGTGCGCTCCTTACCGATAAGCACAGGAATTGTTTCCCGTCCGATGAGTTTATCGCTCTGAATTTCCAGAATATCCGACATTGCCGAACGAATGAAAACAACGCCAAAAGTAAAGGCAAAAGCTACTACCAACCCGGCATTGTAGGGATGGTTGTTACTCAATGCCGGCAGAATTGCCGCCACGGCCCCCCAGGCTGTGGCCATAAAGATATTTTTTGATCCGGGTAAATCCTTTAAGCTCCGGAAACGCCATCCTGGCGGCAATATTTTCATATTATAAAGAGCTCCCGCCAGAGAAATAATGAACAATATTATAAAAGGAATCATCCCGTTTATAAAAGTCAAAAAGAGGGCGGCAATTATGGAAAAAGCGGCAGCTCCCAGATAGGATTTTTCATGCTTCAAATAGGTTTCCTCCCGGAACGATCCCAGAAAACCACGGGGTCTGCGGCTGATTAATCTGTTCAAAACATGCATGGCGTAAACAAAAAATGAAGCAATCGTCAGATGGGATATATTTGCCGGTATTCGCTGCAAAAACATGCAGGTCAGACAAAGACATCCGGCGCCTATTGCCGAATAAATATCTGTCTTTATCGCCCAGAGCCAGAAATTGAGCAAACGCCCTACTTTTTTTAATTTACGGCTCTGGCCTTCCGCAACTTTATCCATGACCCGGTCAATAATCCAGTTGGGAGTGGAAGCTCCCGCGGACACACCAATGCGATTGTATGGCTCGATATTGATATTTTCCAATTCTTCGGCTGTTTCAATATGGAAAGTCGGTGTTTGCTGCTGATGGGCCAGGTCAGCCAGTCTTTTTGTATTGGCACTGTTTTTACCGCCGACAATAAACATGGCGTCCATTTGACCGGCCATCGCAATAATTTCCGACTGCCGTTGTTCGGTGGAAGAACAAATTGTATTAAACACAACTGTATCGGGATAGCATTCCTTTATTTTTTCGACAATTTTATTATACTCCTCTAGCCCCTGAGTGGTCTGGGCAACGACACATACTTTATCCAGCAAAGGCAATTTTTCCACTTCATCTGCCGCTGCCACAACAACGCCAAAACCGCTGGTGTAACCTAAGAGGCCGTCGACTTCCGGATGTTCCTTGTCGCCCGCAATGATCACCGTATAATTGAGGGCTGTATACTTTTTAATGATCGCCTGCACATAGCCGACTTTGGGGCAGGTGGCATCAATAATTTTTATGCCGCTTTCTTTTATTTTTTTTCGTTCGTCCGGAGCAATGCCATGGGCGCGGATAACAAGAATGGCATTTTGCTTATCGTCTATTTCTTCAATATTTTTTACCGGCGTTATCCCGCGGATTTTGAGCAGTTCAATTGTTTGCGGATTATGAATTAAAGGCCCGTAAGTGTAAATCCGGCGGCCGGTTTCATGCTGGGCTATTTCCAGAACGATATCAACCGCTCTGCGGACACCCATACAAAATCCTGCAGTTCTGGCTAGTTTAATTTCCATCTGGTCCGGTCTTTTTCGCTAAAATAAAAAATTCCCTGTTACCCTCCGGGCCAAGAAGTGCTGATGGGCATGTTCCAACAACTTCCAGCCCCTCTGACTTACAAAGATCAACAATTTGTTCTACTACGCGAGTGTGAACTGCCGGGTCTTGGACAACGCCATGTTTGCCGATTTCTTCTCTGCCTGCTTCAAATTGTGGTTTAATCAAAGCCAGAATAAACGTATTATCCTTTAGCAATTTTATAACCGCCGGTAGGACAATGTTCAAAGAAATAAAAGAAACATCAATTGTGGCTAAATCCGGCAGTTCTGTAAAATTAGCGCCGTCATAATAACGGATATTCGTCCGTTCGATGACAACCACGCGTTTATCTTCCCTCAGCTTCCAGGCGAGTTGCCCGTAACCCACGTCCAGGGCATAAACTTTGCGGGCACCGGCTTGCAACAGGCAATCGGTGAACCCTCCCGTAGATGCACCGACATCAAGCACAACAAGGCCTCGGATATCCATCTTAAATTCGGTCAGAGCACCTCTCAGCTTTAAACCGCCACGGCTGACATAAGGATTATCATCGCCTTTTATTTTTATTGCCACGTCCAGCGCAACCCGCGCACCGGCTTTATCCAAAAATACATCATTGACTTTAACAACTCTGGCCAGAATAAGCGCTTGCGCTTTTTCCAGCGTCACCGTTATTCCACGATCAACCAGCAACTTGTCCAAACGAATTTTTTTCATAGGCATTTTTTGACTGCCTCAAGATTGATAATACCACAACGAGTCGAACAATTAATCAATGACCTTGTAAAAAGCTTCAGAGGCAAGGCGCGCGAATAACGAGGAGCGAGGCCTACTTTTTCGTAGGTCGCAACGACGAGATATGAAGCGCAACGCAGCATATGAACTTTTTACGTGGTCACTACCAGCATCTCTTTGATCGCCCGGACAATGCCTTCCTCATCAATGCCGTATTTCCGGCGCAGCTGAACCTGAGTAGCATGGTCGACAAATTCATCGGGAATACCCAGACGCTTTATCTGAACACCTTTCACATAGTTTTCCGCAAGCAATTCCAATACGGCACTACCGAAACCGCCCGGCAGAACATTTTCTTCGATGGTTATAATTTTTTTAATCGCTGCCGCTGTATTCAAAATAAGTTCTGCATCCAGAGGTTTGATAAAGCGGGCATTAATCACCTTGATGCTTATTCCTTCTTCAGCTAATCGGGTAGCTGCCGCAAGCGCCGGATAAACTGTCGATCCAATGGCTATAATTGCCAGATCAGTTCCTTCGCGCAATACTTCACCTTTGCCTATAGCCAGAGCTTTTGGTTTTGCATCCAAATTTATCCCGACTCCTCTGCCCCGGGGATAACGCACGGAAACAGGGCAACCGCAATCTACGGCGGTTTTTATCATATGCTGGAGTTCGTTTTCATCTTTGGGGGACATCGCAATAATATTGGGCATCGAGCGCAGATAGGAATAATCAAAAAGCCCCTGATGGGTTGCCCCATCTTCCCCGACAATACCTCCGCGATCAATGGCAAAAACAACCGGCAAGTTTTGCAGGCAAACATCATGCAGGATTTGATCATAGGCACGCTGCAAAAACGTTGAGTAAATGGCAACTACCGGAATGAAACCTTCGATAGCAAGGCCGGCGGCATATGTTACTGCATGCTGTTCGGCAATCCCCACATCATAAAACCGCCGCGGAAATTCCTGACAAAACTGATCAAGCCCTGTCCCATCACACATGGCCGCGGTTATGGCGACAATTCGCGAATCTGCACGGGCCAGGCGAGCAATAGTCTCCCCGAATATATCCGTATAGGTGGGAATATCCGACGCTACCGGGAGCGTTTGCCCCGTCTCTACATCAAACGGAGATATTCCGTGATAATCGAGCGGTTTTTCTTCCGCGTACTTATATCCTTTACCTTTTTTCGTGATGACATGAACCAGTATTGGCCCGGATAAATCTTTGACGTTCTGAAAATTCTTGATCAGATTGTCCATCCGGTGCCCTTCCAGCGGCCCGACGTAAGTGAAACCCATCTCTTCAAAAAGAGCGCCGGGAACAATAAAAGTCTTTAAAGACTCTTCCACCTGCTGAGAAAATTTCACAATCTGATCACCAATACCGGGAATGCCTTTGAGGAAATTTTTAATATCCAATTTTAATTTGGTTACGGTATGGCCGGTCATGATGCGGTTTAAATAAGAAGACAGAGCGCCGACATTAGGCGAAATGGACATTTCGTTATCGTTTAATACTATGATTAAATCTTTCTTGCGATCGCCCGACCAGTTCAGTCCCTCAAAGGCCATACCGGTGGCCAAGGAACCATCGCCAATCACTGCGATTGTTTTATTATGTTCGCCTTTTAAACAATTGGCTTCCGCGAATCCGGCTGCCGCGGAAATAGATGTCCCGCTATGTCCGACATTAAAAACATCGTAGGGGCTCTCTTCCCTTTTGGGAAAACCACTGATACCGCCCATTTTCCGCAATGTGGAAAACAAATCTTTGCGGCCGGTAATAATTTTATGAGCATAGGCCTGATGGCCGACATCCCAGACAATCTTATCTAGTGGTGTATTAAAAACATAATGCAACGCCAGGGTCAATTCCACCGTACCCAAGGAAGAAGCCAGATGGCCACCGGAAGAAGCTACTGTTTTAATAATCAACTCACGAACTTCCCTGGCCAGAGCATTGAGCTCAGCAATACTGAGCTTGCGTATATCCGCGGGATACATAATATTTGCCAGAACACTATAATTCACTGTTTCCAGAGTTTTCATTAAATTAACGCCTTTCCGCTTTTAATGCTTTTACGTTTTTCTTTCCATTACATAGTGGGCAATAAGCCGGAGCGGCAGCACCCGTTCATCAAATATGGAGAGACTTTCAATGGCCGCCTCAATGTGCTTGTGTAATTTATCTTTTGCATAATCCATTCCCATCAGGAAGGGATAAGTAATTTTGCCCAGTGCCGCATCGCTGCCTGTTTCTTTCCCCAGAAGATTGCGGTCGCCTTCTACATTTAAAATATCATCGGCGATTTGAAAGGCCATACCTACATTCATGCCGTATTCCGCCAGCGCCTTAATTTTTTCCTCGCGGGCATTGGAGATAATCGCACCGGTTTTTACGGAAGCCATAATCAGGGCGCCCGTTTTCCTCCGGTGAATCTCGGAGAGGATTTCCACACTGGAAGATGATTTTGCGGAGAGAACATCCAAGGCCTGGCCGCCAACCATTCCGGCAATCCCGGCCGCCTGAGCAATTTCACGAATAACAGCCACTCGTTTTTCCACGGGCATCCTGACTTTCTCAGTATGGGAAAGGAGAACAAAAGCCTCCGTCAAGAGGGCGTCTCCGGCAAGGATGGCAATCCCCTCACCGAATACTTTGTGATTCGTGGGCTTCCCGCGCCGGAAATCATCGTTATCCATCGCCGGCAGGTCATCATGAATCAGAGAATAAGTATGAATCAGTTCCAGCGCACAGGCAATGGGCATCGCCGGCGCCAGATCTCCGCCGACAGCTTCCACTGCCGCCAGGCAGAGAATCGGCCGGATTCTTTTGCCGCCGGCAAAAACACTGTAATGCACAGCCTGATAAATTTCCTGCGGTGAATTATTAGCCGGGGGAAGATACCGCTGCAAGGCATCTTCGACAATTTTGCGTCTGTCCTGCAGATACGCTTTTAAAAATTCGCCGTTATCCTTCGTCACCGTCTTCTCCGCTAAACTTTTTGACCTGCAGGGAATCTTCTTTCCCCAATAGCATCTCTACTCGCCTTCCCGCCTCATCGAGTTTTGCCGAACAAAAACGGAACAATTTAATTCCTTCTTCAAACGACCTAAGCGCTTCATCCAGCGGCATATCGCCCGCTTCCATTTTTCTTACTATATCTTCGAGTTTTTCCAAAGCTTCTTCAAATTTTTCTTTAGCCATTATTTTTACCCCGTTAGAGAAAGTCCCCAACTCCTGTTGGGGGATTAAAGTCCTGTAAGACAGATGGCTGTTTAATGCCGCGTTCTAAAATCACCAAGCGCCCATTGTTCTAACTGGTTTTACTCCCTAAATATTTTTTCGACTACGGCATGGAAACTGCCTTGTGCCAGTTTGACATTTACCATTTCTTTTTCCCGCAGTACCGCCGCCTCGCGGATGATTGCCCCCGTTGTCAGAAAACTCGTGATACTGTAACCCCTTTGCAGGACATTAAGCGGGCTTAATGTACCCAACACAGCGGCATCTTTATGCAGGCGCTCGCTGAGCTGTGCGATATAGCGGCCGTAATTATTGGTCATATCTTTGCGGATATTGGTCAATAAACTTCTGCGCTCGCTGATTTGCCGCACGGGACTTGCATACTGCAATTGCCGATGCACATGTTCCAGCCTGCTGCAAAGTGTTTGTTTGTCTCTACGCCAAGCGCAATTGAGCCTTTCCGCGACATCATCGAGATGCATTTGCAAATCGGCCAGCATCCGGCGCGGGTCTTTGAACCTGTCTTGCAGTTCAATTATCCGCTCCTTCTGCTCATCGAACAGACGCGAAACAGCATTAATCAATCTCTCCTGTAAACCTATAACCTTGAGGGCTAACTGTTTTGCATCGGGCACGACAAGCTCCGCTGCGGCCGAGGGCGTAGGCGCTCTTAAATCCGCAACAAAATCACAAATAGTAAAATCGGTTTCATGGCCGACTGCCGATACCACCGGAATCGACAAGCGAAAGATTTCCCTCGCCAACGCCTCATCATTAAACGGAGCAAGATCCTCCAGAGAGCCGCCGCCGCGAGCGATAATAATCACGTCAACATCACCGCGCGCCTGCAAATTCCGCAGGCCCTGAATAATTTCCGCCACCGCTTCACTTCCCTGCACCCTTACCGGAGCAATTAAAATATTCACGGAAGGAAATCTTCGCTTAGTAATATTTAAGATATCACGAATTACCGCACCGGTAGGCGATGTAACAACGCCGATCTTCTGTGGTAAAAATGGAATGGCTTTCTTGTAGCGTTCATCAAACAGTCCTTCCGCGGCCAGCTTCGCTTTAAGCTGTTCAAAGGCTTTTTGCAGCGCGCCGACACCGCGCGGCTCGACAGATTCGACAATCAACTGGTATTCACCACGGGGCTGATAAACGCCCAGTCGCGCGTAGCATAAAACATGCAGGCCTTCTTCCAACGCAAATTCCACGCGCTTCTTCGCGCTGCCGTATTGGCGGAAGGACACCGCCCGAATCTGACTTTTATCATCTTTGAGCGTAAAATAAACATGGCCGGATTGAGGACGGCGCAGATTGGATACTTCGCCTTCCACCCAGAGATAAGCAAAAGTTTCTTCCAGCAGAAATTTAATATTATCGTTTAGTTGCGAAACTGTCAGTATTTCTTTCATTTATAAGACCTTCGGCAGTGGACTACCAGATATTGGCAGGTAAAACAAGATTGAAATTAATCGTAAAAAGACACCAGCGCATTCATAACGATCCGTAAGACTATAGATTGACTTTTAGCCGTCTATGATTTAAAAACCCTGCAATACAATTTACTTATATTTAAGGGAGCCAGGATTTAATGAAAAAGAAAGATTTACTGAACAAAAAAGTTGAACACATTGATATTAAAAAGATCAATGCGGTGGATATAATCAACTCCATGAAAAAGATGTCCTTTTCCGCCCGCGATCTGGGCAATGCCGCCGACATCTATGACCGGATGCTCAAAGAAAAAAACTGCGCGATTATTTTAACTCTGGCCGGCTCTACCTCTGCTGCCGGCTGCATGCAGGTTTATGTGGACATGGTAAAAAATAATATGATTGACGCCATTGTGGCTACGGGTGCGGCCATAGTGGACATGGATTTTTTTGAAGCCCTGGGATTTAAACACTATCAGGGAACTCCTTTTGTTGATGATAAATTATTGCGCAGCCTTTATATCGACCGTATTTATGATACTTTTATAGATGAAGAACAACTGCAATCCTGTGATAAAACCATCAAGATAATTGCCGATGCCCTGCCGCCCCGCGCTTATTCTTCGCGCGAATTCATTTACGAGATGGGGGAATATTTAAAAAAGAATGCGAAAAAGAAAGATTCTTTAGTGCAGGCGGCTTTTGAGCATGACATCCCCATCTTCTGCCCGGCTTTTTCCGACAGCTCTGCCGGTTTCGGTCTTGTCCTGCATCAGCATGAACGACCCGCTAATCATCTATCAATTGATTCGGTAAAAGATTTTCGCGAGTTAACCATGATAAAAATCAAAGCGGGCAAAACCGGATTGCTGATGATCGGTGGGGGCGTGCCCAAAAATTTCGCGCAGGATACTGTTGTCTGTGCGGAAATTATGGGCAAGGAAGTCCCCATGCATAAATACGCCGTCCAGATTACGGTTGCCGATGTGCGCGACGGAGCCTGCTCCAGCTCCACTTTAAAAGAAGCCAACTCCTGGGGCAAGGTGGATTCATCCTGCGAGCAAATGGTCTATGCTGAAGCAACTACAGTCCTGCCGCTTTTGGCCAGTTACGCCTACCACAAAGGAAGCTGGAAAAAACGTAAAAAATGGCAATTGGCTAAAATTTTTGAATCCCGGAAAAAATAAAAATATTTTAGATTTGGTGGAATAAAAATGGTGGGATGAGGGGGATCGAATAGATTTAGTAAATATTTTTAATCATTGAATATTACTCAATTCGATTTTTCCATATACCCCCAAAAATACCCCCATATTTTGTACTTCACCTCTTAAAAGATATCACAGCCAGTATTTCACATCAACCGCAAAGAAGATATTCATTCACTGAATTAAAATAAAAAGGTAAGTATTTTTTCGTCCTAATAATCTGGGCGGGCATAATAGGCATTAATGTGTCATAGCTGATTTCTGTGATTTTGCTGAATATGTGTGTTGATGATGAGCGAAGCGAATATGAAACATACTTTTTCAGCATAAAAAAATCACAGAAATTGAAAACAGCTATTACAGATTAATATCCTCAAACCAGGGTGGGAATATTTTTCATTATAGACAGTCTATCCATTTTCATATTGTATTGTTGTTATATTTCAACAGGGGGGGTAATGAATATGGATGAAAGTATTGTTAAGTTGACACGTGAAGAATTGTATCAAATGGTGTGGTCAAAACCGGTGACAAAATGGTCCAAGGAATTTGGCCTGTCTGACGTTGGATTTGCCAAGATATGCAAGAAAATGAAAGTCCCATTACCTGGACGCGGTTATTGGGCGATGGTTCAGAAGGGACTTAAGCTTACTCGACCAATCCTTAAACCGATCCATGATTCAAAACAGTCAGTGGTCGAAATCCGAAAGAGAACATTAGACGTTGTGGAATCAAAAAGCACAGATGAAGATGATCCTCTTGTGTTATTTGAAAAGCTGCCGGAAAATAAAATTGTCGTTCCAGAACGACTTCATTCTCCGCACCCATTGGTAAAAACAACGGAAGCATTTTTAAAAAGCAGAAATGTTGACAAGTATGGTCGCATAATGAATCACCGTTTATCATGCCTGAATGTTCACGTGAGCAAAGCATTGTTGCCTCGTACAATGAGAATTATGAATACGATTATTAAAGAATTAGAAAAAAGAGAAATGAAAATATTTATGAAGGAACGTGGATATCCCAATACAATGCTGTCTATTAAAGGCGAGGAATTGGAAATTTGCATTGAAGAGCCTTCGGGAAAAGTTGAACATCAAAAGACTAAATCAGAACTTGAAGATGCCAAGCGTTACCCTTCTTTATATGCACACACAACTTATGATTATAAGCCATCAGGGAAATTAAGATTATTCATAACCACTTATTGGCGAGGCCTTATAAGAAAATCCTGGCATGATTCCGAATCTAAGAAAATTGAAGACCGTTTGAATGAAATATTTATTGGTTTCATAAAAGTTGCGGACGAAATAAAACAAGAGCGATTGACGAGAGAAAAAGAAGAAAAGGAAAGACTTGAACGAACAAGGTTATACGAAGAAATTCAGCGCCAAAAAGCTGAAGAAGAAAAAAGAATTAATGTCCTCTTAAAACAAGTAAATTCATGGTCTCAAAGCGATGCAGTTAAAAATTTCATTAATCATGTGAAGACTGCTGCTATCGAGAAATATGGAAAAATTGAAGAGGAGAGCGATCTAGGAAAGTGGCTGACATGGGCAAATCTTCAGGCCCAGCGGATTGATCCAACTTCGAAACTCATATGTGCTAACAAATATTTGGATTGAAATAAGTCAATCATACCTGCCCCCGATTGAAAGTATCCACTATTCAAACACCGTTGGGCTTGGCAATATTCCGCATGATATCGGCAATCCAGGCGGGAGCATATTTCAGGTCTTTTATGAGCTGTTTCTTATCATCGTCACTTATACGTCTTTTAAGTTTCTTAATAACAGATTGATCTGCGTGCTTTTGGCTGAGATGTCTTAAAGCTTGAGTGACCAATCCGCTAATCCTACCGGCAGTGGCCATATTGCGAGGGGTTGTACGCTTAAGAATAATTTCCTGTTTGTCCAATTGAATATGTTTCGATGGGCCATCCGTTAAAAATAAAACCTTCATGGGTACCTGATCAGAAAGACCAAGAAGATTTGCCGCATATGCACCGGAAGGTTGCAAGCGGGTAGCATCCCGGCCTTTCAATGCCTGCGCTATGTCGTCTATGGATGGAGACAGAATTCCAAATTCATCATCTTTGCGAGGGTAATCATAAAGTCCACGCGCCAAACGACGTATTGTGCCTTTTCGTGAAAGCCTGGTAAGAACTGTACCTATGACACGCGGATTTCCCAATGACGAGAATATTATTGGAGTAAATACAAAACCCCTACCGTGACCATATATAATAGAAACTACTTTGTTATCAATGCTATTCATACATTATCAATATTAAATTTGATGAAAATACTATACAATATTTTCATCATAATCCAATTAATATTTACTCATCATGATGGTCAGTATTTATTTGATTTTCATTCGTTCGGTCTATAACATCATCTAAGATTATTACGAATCCCTGCCATGGAAATAATTGTTCCTGTTGTCCCGTTTATTTCTCTAAATAATATTGAATGATGCTGGACAAAAAAATGTTGAAATATATAATATATAGTGCTATAGTTCACAGTGTCAGGGGGTGAAGTGCGACTCTTTAAAACAAAGTGGTTTATGCGCTACGCGCGGCAAGAAAAACTTGAGAATCATAACTTGTGTGACGCCATTGAACGTGCGGAACGGGGGCTTGTGGATGCCGATTTAGGCGGCGGGATCATCAAGCAACGGATTGCGCGAAAAGGACAAGGCCGCTCGGGTGGTTACCGGCTACTAATTGCCTACCGCTCCGGCAAGCGGGCTGTGTTCCTTTACGGTTTTGCGAAAAGCGAACGAGATAACATCGATGCGGACGAACTGGAAACGCTTAAAGAGATTGGGGCGGCGTGGCTTGAGGCAAAAAAGGAGCGCCTTGACAATGCAATTAAAGAAGGGATTCTGATGGAGGTAAGCTATGACAACAAAAAAAAATAAACCTAGCCGACTTACAAAAGCACTACTTGAAACGGCCAAAGACATGAAGGACGCGGGCGTTTTGGGTAAAGCGGCTTACGAAAAAATTACCATGCGTCACCTCAGCGTGAAGGATAAAAACAAACTTGTTGAACCGCTGACAGGTAAAGACATTCGCATGATACGTGAACAAGCGCGCTTGAGCCAGGCGGTTTTTGCCCGCTATCTCAACTTAACGGTAGGGTACGTTTCACAATTGGAGCGTGGCTCAAAGCGTCCGATAGGCGC
>PLMV01000008.1 GCA_003141615.1 Syntrophaceae bacterium | reverse complement strand
CCCCTTGTCTGGCTGGTGAATTGCTCCGGCGTAAAGCTGCCCGAACAGGAAAAAATGTACGCTAATCGCCGGGGACAGGGCACTTGCTTTTTCCGTCACGCGGAACTGGAACAGATGGGCATACCCGTCATCGCCGGTATCTACGGAACCAATCCCGCCGGTGGCGGCTATCAGGCGATCAGCCCGACCATTCTGCTGGCTCATAAAAAAGCTAATATGGCTGTAGGCGGCAGCGGCATTGTCAGCGGTATGTCGCCCAAAGGTTCTTTTGATGAAGCGGGCGCCGAAGAGATCATCAACGCCACTCGTCATTTCAAATCCGTCCCGCCGGGAAGCGTTAAAGTTCATTACGATGTCACCGGGTTTTTCCGCGCAGTTTTTGATGAGGAGAAACAGGTGCTCGACGCCATCAAAGATTACATGGCGGATTTGCCTGCCTACAATCCACGGTTTTTCCGTGTCGCCCAGCCCGCGGAGCCTAAATATTCTCCTTCCGAAATTGCCTCCATTGTTCCGGTAAACAAAAAGCGAGTCTATGATTTTGAGCAGGTGCTGGCAAGGCTTACGGACAATTCCGAACATCTGGAATTCCGCGCGGGATTTGGACCGGAGATGTATACCGGTTTGGTTAAAATAGATGGTTATCTTCTAGGCGTGGTCGGCAACCGGCAGGGAATTCTTCCCAATTATCCTGAGTACACCAACGAATATATTGGTGTCGGCGGGAAACTTTACCGCCAGGGTCTGATCAAAATGAGTGAGTTTGTCACCCTGTGTTCGCGCGATAAAGTTCCCATGATCTGGTTTCAGGATACCAGCGGCATTGACGTTGGCGATACAGCGGAAAAGGCGGAACTGTTGGGGCTGGGACAATCGCTGATCTATTCAATTGAAAATTCCCATCTGCCGATGATGCTGGTGGTTTTGCGCAAAGGCACAGCCGCCGCGCACTATGTACTTGGCGGCCCTACCGCCAATAACAACAATGCCTTTTCTCTGGGTACGGCCACAACCGAAATCAACGTGATGCACGGCGAAACTGCGGCTGCGGCAAGTTACGCCCGCAGGCTCGTCAAAGAAAAAGATGCCGGAAGACCGCTGCAACCAACAATCGACAAAATGAATGAAATGGTCGATCATTATGACCGGACATCGGGACCATTGTTTTGCGCCCGCAAAGGTTTTGTGGATGAAATTGTGCGTTACCATGAACTGCGCAAATATCTGGTGGGCTTTGCCAACTGTGTCTATCAGAATCCGCGGGCGATTTGCCCGCAGCATCACCTGATTCTGCCGCGCATCATCCGCTCGGAAATCGTCAAAGGTCTGGAGAGACCGGCACCGGCAAAGTGAATGGTGAAACGTAAAACGTGAAGTGTGAAGCGTAGGGAGTAGTTCGCAAGGTCAGCGTAGAAAAGGGTCAAGGTTCAAGGCTTTTGGCTGATGATCAATATCTGTAGGGGCGGGGTTGCCCCGCCCATTTTTAGAAGGGTGGATACAACAATTCGCATCCACCAATTTCTGCTACGACGCTGGTGGAACCGCTGCGCTTGTTCCACCCTACAAAACTGGATTACCCGGTCNNTCGCGTGACTTTAGGTTATCAGGGTAAAAGCGTTTTGTCCAAATCCCGGGGACGCCATATCAGTTTTCTGTCAGCCTTTTTCTATGTGTGATTTAGCCGTTTTAATCGCTAGGTCTTTGTCCTTTGTCAACATCCACCATTGCGGTTTGGTGGTGTGCGGGCCTGCTTCTTTTCCCCGTCCACGGCAATAATACCAATGGCCGAATCGCTCGACGGTAGAAAAAGGATGGCTGTCAGTGCAGAGGATGCCGCAAGTATTAATCTCTTTAAAATAGATCGTCTCGTCGGGAGCTTCTTCATTTACCAAATCATCAGGCAACACGATTTGAGAAACATCAATTCCTTCGGCTTCTTTTTTATCCAACCACTTTGAAATATTCATTGTTCCTTTTCTCCTTTCGGGAAACTAGTAACAGCGGGGTCGTTGAAAAACCCCATGTTTTGGGGCTGTTCAAAAATGTTCAGATGCAAGGCGCGCAAAAAACCGAACCGCGAGGCGTATATGAATATACGTTGAGCGGTGCGGTTTGCAGCGCAACACAGCAGATGAGCGTTTTTCAACGGCCCCCACTGTTTTTTCTTCTTGAATCATCTACCTCCCCCGTGTTCATCATTTACCGCCTGTTCCCATTTGGCTGAGGTGACTTTCCAGCCATTCAATTCCTTATTCAGCGATACATCGAAGTCATACATGCCGAGCGACTGTGGGATCACGTCGGCCGCGGAGCCGGTCTTGTTTCCACTGGTCAGGACAGTCTGAAATACAGCTTTGGCCGATGTGTTCTCAATGGATATCTCGATATTGGTGATATAGGCCGATATCTTCGGGTATTGAAGGAAATAGCCGATTAGCAGCCCTTTGATAGTTTCGTAATTGTATCCTTGAGGATCGTTGTAGGTTTTCGCGAGGTTGTTGATGATCTTCTTAACATCCTTCTCTTCAGCCGCCTTCTGAATGTCAGTAATGACCTTCTTGACCTTGTCCTGATCAGTCATTTTGTGACAACCGAGGGCGGTAATGATTATAACGAAAATAAGGGAAATCGTCACAACACGTCTCATACCAATTCGCTTTCCTTGGCTAACTTTGTTGGCTGCGTCGTCGGCTTCCTCAACGTATGTAAAATACGCCTCGTCGCCTCCGCCTTGCCGCCTCGTTATCCTTTGAAATCGAAATGGTATCATGGCATATCCTTTCTCTTACGATGAGCGGTCCCGATCATTATCATTTCCGCAGCTTAACCACTTTGTAACCGCGTTTGCGCAGCAAATTAATCAAACCGTCCGCGCCGACAAGATGCGCCGCACCCACGACCACCATAGTGTTTCCCGAACCATTGAGGTAGCCTTCGATATTCCTCACCCATTTATTGTTTCGATCAACAATCAGGGTTTGATATAATTTTGGATAAAGCTTTAGGTCTTTAATGTAAAGTTCTTCCATTTTGGCCTCATCTCCCTTTCTCCAGAAGGCCAGAAGTTCACCCAGCATTACTTCAATTTGTTTGAGCTCCTCGATAGATTCAAGAATTTGGTCGCTTCCCAAGCTCGCGTCCATTGAAGTAAGAAGGCTGATTTGCTGATCCACCGTTTCCAAACTTCCTGTAGCTTTTCCATCCTGCATAGCTTTTTCTTTGAAGAAATTATCAATCCCTTTTTGGGGGTCGGCTCCGATTTTGTTCATTTCTGATACTGTAAGCGTCATCACAAAAAAAGTCGGCTTAAAAAATTGGTATTGCTCCAGCAGATAATTCCGTTCTTTACAGAAGCTTTCCGCTTTGGCGTAAGCCGCGGTTGTAATATGCTCTTTAAGAGTCGTGCCGTCATTGTAAATTGCCAAGCTTAAAAACTTTTCCATATATTCCGGACTTTCCGTTTCACCAGGCGGGACTTCAAATATAATTTTACGGGAGTCATTATAAGCTCTAAAGAATTCGGCAGGCAGAGGATAATCAGACGCCCTCAGCATATGGAAAGAACCGGCAAGATAAACAGTAGCCTTGGAAGATCTTGCCACCCATACGGAACTTTCCGCCCAAACACCGGAAGCGGTAAACAAAATAAATAATACCAGCGCCGTTCGCAACAAATTTAGTCTCATATAATTCTCCTTCCCTTGAACTAATCAAATCTTACACCACATTCCGAATACGAGCAAGAAGTTCAGGCCGGCGGGAATAAGCTTTTTTCATATTTGATTTAGAAATTGTCTAAATCGCAAACTTATTTATTTCTACTTAAAAATAAATAAGTTAAGCAGCCGCGAGGTCTGGACAGATGAAAACTTTCCTGTTGGGCTCTTGACTTTTGCCGGTCTTTCCTGTAAGAAATTGGCGACCTTTTAAGGGAGATAGTTTATGTTTGTCCCGGTCACCACAAAACCGTTTTTAAATAGTGTTAACTTCAGCGTACTTCAGCGGGTGTCCCTGCATTATTTTTCATTAATCAAAGAAAAAACTAAACAACATTTTACTTCCTGCGAAAACGGGAGTTTCATAAATAAAGGAGGCAATTTATAATGGCAAAAGTTCAGGTATTTGAAAACAGACCGCCGGTACTTGGTATCAACAGTTTAGGAAGAATCGGAAAATTAACGTTATGGCACCATATCGGCAGAAAGTATTTTAAGGAAATTGTTGTTAATCTGGGGCGGGAAGCGGGAACAGGGCTGGATGCCATCGCCCAGGCGATTGAAAAAGATACGACCTACGGGTTGCTCCACAGGTTTCTCTATGGCATAAAATCAGAGCGCCTCATTCAGATTACGGACGAAAAGAAAGGCAAAATGCTGATCGACGGCATACCCGTCACAGTGCTTCGTGAAGCAAGAAATCCCGCCGATATTCCCTGGCGGCAATATGGAGCTGATATCGTTTTGGATTGCACAGGAAAATTCAAGGATCCGACCATTGCTTCGGATAACAAGAATGGTTCTATTCGTGGTCATTTCCACGGCGGGGCAAAAGTTGTTATCAACTCTTCCCCCTTCAAGATAAAGAACAAAGCATTGTCGGTGCCGGATGATGCCGTTACTTTGATTTACGGAATAAACCATACTGCTTTCGATCCAAAGAAACACCAGCTTATTTCCGCCGCTTCCTGCACGACTACAGGACTGGCCCACATGATCAAGCCTCTTCTGGAAAATGAGGGAACAAACACCATTCTTACGGCTTCTATGTCGACCATTCATGCTGTTACCAATTCCCAGAGCGTATTGGACAGTATTCCAAAGGCTGGAGAAAATGACCTGAGAAAAAACAGGAGTATTTTGAATAATATCATCCTGACATCTACTAATGCCGCCAAGGCTTTGGTAGATGTCATTCCGGAGGTACAGCACATCGGTTTTATGGCGGATTCAATCAGGGTGCCCACCAGTACCATGTCCTTAATTGTTCTGAATGCTACTTTTCAAACGCGCATTAATAAGCAAGGTGTGGCGATGGCCATTAATACAAAAATGGTCAACGAAATTTACCAAAAAGCGGCCCAAAACAATCCTGACCACTTAATAAAATTTACGATGGAACAAAATGTACCCACCGATCTTATCGGCGTGGATGCGGCTGTAATCATCGAAGGCCAGTTTAATCACACACGGACGGCCTTTATTAATTTGGATATTTCTCATATTCCAAACTTGCCCGCTGAGATGATGAAAGCATTTCCCGAAAAGTTAATGAAAGTGCCTGTTGTCCATACCAAAATATTCGGCTGGTATGATAATGAATACGGAAGCTATACAAACAGGGTGGGAGATCTGACCGTTTACGTTCATAAAAATATTTTATGAGAAAAATGGTATATGGTTTGTTTTTGACTCGCAGCCGCTGCTCTAGGCTGCGAATCAAATTTTTATATCACGCTATTATCAAGCCTCGCTTTCATGTTGTCCTGAGTATACAGTGCCGCTCCAACCGTCTATGCTGATGAAATCTCCTGCTTTAATTGTATGATCTTCTATTGTTGCGTATTCATCAACCTCATAAACCTTTAGTTTACTGAAACCGACAACTCCGACTTTGTTGAGTTGCGGGATTGTTACCGCGGCATGCGAAGTGCTTCCGCCTTTGGCTGTCAGCAGTCCTTCAACTTGCAACAGGACTCCAACATCATCCGGAACAGTATCAGGGCGCACCAGAATGAGTGGCGTTTCCGGTTCAACTCGGCGGAAACGTTTAATGTCCGATTCTGAATAGACCGCTCTGCCGCAAAGAGCGCCGCCGTTCACCCCTATTCCTGTTCCCAGCACGGCTGATTGTAATGTCTTGGTGTCCTTAAAACGCTTCCATTTTTTTGTCTTTATTGGATTCATATCCCGCGTTTGCAGTATATACAATTTATCGCTGGTTGGACCTTCAAAGGTAAACTCAATCTCCTGATGGTTGAAACCTTTTTCATAAATTAGAATCTCGGAAATCCTTACGAGCTCAGCATAAATCTCAGGGAATTTTGCTTCCAGAGATATTTTTGAATATCGGCATTCTGCCACGCGCTGCCGCTCCGAAATAGGATAAGTCTCCACCAGACCGGAAACAATATCGTCTCCCTGAACGCCGAAGATGAAATCTCCGTAAAGGGTCACATCGGCTGATGAACTTTTAGGTTCGCGGGTAAAAATAACCCCGGACCCGGAATGTTCATTCAGATTTCCAAAGACCATCGCCTGTACAATTACGGCTGTTCCCCATTTATCGGAAAGATGCATCTGATGGCGATAGATTTCCGCCTGTTCCGAATACCACGAGTCAAAAACCTGGAGAATGGCGTGCCGTAACTGTTCCAGGGGTTTATCTTTGAGCACAATGCCACT
This sequence comes from Syntrophaceae bacterium, assembly GCA_003141615.1. Taxonomy (GTDB): domain Bacteria; phylum Desulfobacterota; class Syntrophia; order Syntrophales; family Smithellaceae; genus Smithella. Next base: position 1,611 of record PLMV01000008.1, on the reverse strand, counting down.
GTCCGTTATTCCTTTCTTATAAGAAAGGGCAATCTGTTTCATTTGGTCGGGAAGAAACTTTATCTTCCTTTCTACGTCATGTTTTTGCTTGAATTCGTCGATTATTGCATCGAAATAATTACGATTCATCCCCTGGAACATACCCCATGTCTGTAAAAACCGGCGATACGAGTCCCAAGCCGCCCACTGAAAGTTTTCCTTTGTGCTGAGATTTTCCGCTATGGATTCGTTAATACCCACATTTAAAAAAGATTTCATCATACCGGGAAGAGAGACTGTAGCGCCGCTTCGTACTGATAAAAGCAATGGATTGCGGCGATCACCTATTTTTCGGCCCGTTATCTTTTCCAGCGCAACTATCTCTTTGTTCACCCGAACAGCAAGGTCATTAAAGATATGCTTATAACCATAGACCGCATCATATCCTCTAAATACTTCCGTGGTGATGATAAATCCGGGAGGCACATTAAAACCAAAAGATACCATCTCTTTGAGAAAATATCCCTTGTTCCCGAGGAATATTTGATTATCCAACCTTTTATTTTTTCTGTAAAAGGATGCAACGGTCAACTCCGGATTGTAGGCCATGAGGACGTTGAGAATCTGTTTGTTATCCTTAAACTTTTCCGACTCAGAATTCAGGGTTTTGATGACTGCATTAACAAAATTGTCCAACACCTGAAGGCCGAAGGCCGAAGATATCATCCCTCTGATAAAATTTTCCGAGTGCTGATAGACTGATTTTTTATATTTTTTCTGTTCTGATTTTTTATCAGCTTCAGCGTCTTGCTGGTAAACCTGCCCGATAATAACAGGCAAGTTGAAGCTGTGGGCGTCAATGTAATAATTATGAACAATATCCTGAATATCTTTGGAGATAAAACGGAAGATGTCTATGTATTGGTCTATGGAAAACTGCTTGACCGGCAAAGCGTGCGTCACGTATTTGACTTTAGCCGCCAGACCTTCTGTAGAAATACCTTCAATTTCCAGGGCGCTGATATAGAGCCACAGATATGTATGAATCTTTGTAATGGTTTGTTTGGTAATGAATTTGAGATTAAATGATTGAATCAACTCCTCAAAAAGCATAGTGGCTAAGGTTTCCAGTCTCAGCGATAAACCAACGGCCTCAAATTTCTTCTCATGGTAGGTTCCGTACATCGATGGTATGCCCGCCGCGATGTGCCTTTTGTAGTATATATTTTCATAAAACTGCGTTTTCTTGGGAGAAAGAATCGTTGCTTTCAATATGGACAAAAATTTCAAGATAATTGTAAGGCTCCGGTAATAGTCATTTATGTCCAGGGAGCGTTTCAGCGATGTAATATCGGCTTGGGGAAAGGCATTAATTGATCCCAGATCTTTCAATAAATCGATATACTGAGGATTGTATTTTTTATAGATCAACTGGTAAATGCGGATCATGATTTGGATCCGCTCCTTATCTCTGTCATTAAGACCTTTTACATGACGGAGTTCCTTGTACACTCTTTCTTTGTCCCATTCGAGAAAATCCCGGGGATCATTATTAATCTTCGTAAAGAAATATTTAAACGCTTTGTGCATTCCGTCGAAATATTCTCCGGAGTTCACCACTTGCTCATACAC
>PLMV01000043.1:3234-9997 GCA_003141615.1 Syntrophaceae bacterium | reverse complement strand
AACGGATATGAAAGTCTATCTATGGCCAAGCTTGGTTCCAAAATGAATATGACCGCAGCAAATATCTATAACTACTATGCCAGCAAGGATGAGCTCCTTATCGCCATACATAAAAAGACCTATGCAATGCTGTACAATAATATCCGTAATGCCGTGAAAATAGCAGATACACCTTCACAGCGATTTCGGAATATAGTCAATACTTTTGTGGAATTCGGCACTCATAACGTCAATATTTACGATGTTATGTTTAACAGATTGATAAAACAATACAGTGATTATATCGGCACTCCCTTGGAAGAGTTGTCCAGTAATGAATTTCGTAGCTCACGTAAGACACTGGTTTTTGCCGTCAAGATAATTCGTGAGTATATTGAAACGAGGCCGGACTTAAATCCTGATGATGCGGAATTTCTAACAATTCAAATTATCAGCGCACTGCATGGCATCATTTCACTGCACAACAGTAGATCTCTGCATCAAGTTGCTGATGACCCGGAAATAGTTCTGAAAAATATCGTCAATAACATAATGCATTCACTACTGGATGAGACCCCCGTTGAGCTTGCAGACTTTCATGAAGGCGTGTGTAATAAATCAAGGAGGTTGGTTCATGGAAAATAAGAACAAGTATATTCTGGCAATTGATCTGGGCACATCCGGTCCCAAGACCGCCTTAATTTCAGTTTATGGAGAAGTTGTTGACAGCGAGTTCAAGGATACACCAGTCATTCTGCTTCCCGGTGGTGGAGCGGAACAGGATCCGGAAGGCTGGTGGAGCGCCATTATGTCCACCTCCAAAAAATTACTTGGTAAAGGTCTTGTTTCGCCTGAGGATATCGTTGCCGTGAGTGTAACATCTCAATGGGCCGGCACCGTCCCGTTGGACCAGGACGGTAACCACTTGATGAACGCCATCATCTGGATGGACTGCAGGGGTTCTGAAACGGTGAAAGAAATACTAAAAGGCCCCCTCAAGATCGAGGGCTATCCCCTGTTTAAGTTTATGACCTGGTTGAAACTGACAGGAGGAGCTCCGGCGCAGTCCGGCAAGGATCCGATCTGCCATATTCTGTGGATAAAAAAGAATTGCCCGGACATATATAATAAAACCTATAAATTTCTCGAGCCCAAAGATTATATAAACTTACGTTTTACAGGGAAATTCGCCGCCACATATGATTCGATCGTACCTCACTGGGTTACCGACAATCGCGACCCCTCTCATGTGGTATATCATGACAAACTATTGAAAATGGCCAGCATTGAGCGTGCAAAGCTGCCTGACCTGATCCAGGCCATGGACATACTTGGTCCGTTGAAAAAAGAAGTTGCTGCCCAACTGGGTTTGAACCCCGGCACACCTGTCATCGGCGGAACACCGGATGTGCCGTCAGCGGGAGTTGGTTCGGGCGCGGTCAGAGACTACGAAGGCCATCTTTATATTGGCACTTCATCCTGGATCTCTGCCCATGTTCCTTTCAAGAAGACTGATATCTTCCACAGTATAGGGTCTTTCCCCAGTCCAATTCCCGGCCGTTACCTCATCCTTAGCGAACAGGAATGCGCCGGCAAATGCCTGACCTGGATGAGAGACAATGTTCTGTATCACAAAGATGAACTGATGATGGAGGAAAAAGCTCCGGACATTTTCAAGGTACTGGATAAAATCGTGGCGCGGGTGCCAGCCGGTGCCAACAACGTTATCTTCACCCCCTGGCTTTACGGAGAACGCTCGCCTGTGGACGACTGTAATATCCGCGCTTCGCTATTCAACCTTTCACTGGAAAATAATCGGGGAGACATTCTCAGGGCTGTTTTTGAAGGTGTAGCTTTCAACTCAAAATGGCTGCTCGAACCTGTAGAAAAATTAATGGGTAGGCCTTTCCAACACCTCAATTTTATCGGCGGTGGCGCCAATTCGGATGTCTGGTCGCAAATAATTGCCGATGTGCTCAACAGGAAAATCCGGCAGGTCAAGGACCCGATCTATTCCAATGCCCGTGGTGCGGCATTCCTCGCCTCAATGGCACTTAAATACATCACCTTAGAGGACATTCCGCAATACATCAAAATAAAGGCGGAATATACTCCCAACCCGGCCAACAGAAAAATATACGATGAAGTATTCGCGGAGTTTTTGAATCATTACAAAACTCAAAAAAAGGCATGCGCGCGGTTGAATAAGCAAGCATCTGATGTGTGTTCGCTGGAACCATAGCCACCATTATCAATAAGGAGAGTACCATTGTATGGAATATCAGGATATTTTATCGAAGAGAAAAGAGATTTTATCGAGACCGGTACACCCGATCCCGGCAGACAAACTGGCCTCTGAACGTAAACTCTATTATGAGCAAAACAAGCGATCACTGGAGATATTCGAAAAAGCCAAGAGCATTATCCCCGGAGGAGTCCAGCACAACTTAAGCCAGAACAAACCATTTCCGTTGGCCATGGATAGAGGTAAAGGCTACAAGGTGTGGGATGTAGACGGCAACGTTTACATAGATTACCTCATGTGCGGCGCGCCTATCATCCTTGGTCACAGTTACGAACCATTGGACGAAAAGATTATCGAGATCATCAGGGAAAAGGGGCCGGCCAGCGGCTTAACTTCGGAATATGAGCTTTTGGCTGCTCAGGAAATAATTAACCATATGCCCGGTGTGGAAATGGTTCGCTTTCTCCAGTCCGGCACCGAAGCTGATATGGCCGCAATCAGAATCGCCAGAGCTTTTACCGGAAAACTCAAAATCATTAAGATCGGCGGCAGTTACCACGGGTGGTCCGATCAGATGGTTTACTCAATTCATATTCCCGGTACCGGATCGCTTGAGTCCAAAGGAATCCCGGCAGAATGCTTTGCTCACATAATAGACGTGGCGCCGAACGATTTCGATGCGCTGGAAAAGGCCTTCAAAGATAATAAAGATAAAGGCGGGGTTGCCGGTATTATTGTCGAACCCATCGGTGGCGAGTCCGGTGCCCATCCGGTTCACCCTGACTGGAACAAAACAATCCGTAAATTATGCGATCAGCATGAATCGTTGCTGATCTTTGACGAAGTGGTTACCGGCTTCAGACTGGACATGGGCGGCGCCCAGAAGTACTACAATATTATGCCGGACTTGACTGTTCTGGGCAAGATCATCACACACGGTTATCCCTCATCCGGCGCGGTAGCAGGAAGAAAGGATGTGATGAGCGCCTGTTCCGGTGGCTTAGGTGAGAAGGTTTTTGTTGGCGGAACACTGGCCGCCAATCCCATTTCCATGGCGGCCTGTTACTATGCCCTGAAACTCATGGTTGAACATGACGCAGTGGGAAAAGCTACCGCTTATGCAAACAGAATCACTAAGGCCTTAAACGACCTATTCGCGACACGCTCCGAACTGGGATTCTTTGTCTATAATTTTGGCCCGATCATCCACTATATGACTACGGCGTTCTTTTCCTTCAACCTGACTCAACCAGACGCGTTCACCCAGATTCTCACAAGGAAACAAGTCGCGGACGACTACCAGTTGGTTACCATGACCCACGGACTGTGCACCCTGGCCGGAACCCGCATGTACACCTGCATGCAGCACGACGACGAAGCGCTGAAAAAGACCCTGGAAATATGGGAGTATTTGCTTTCGCTGATCCCCAAGAGTTAGAGATTACAAAGAGACTATAAAACTACATACTAAGGAGCAATTTATGAAAGAAAAGAAAAACTCAATAGGTTTTAAAAAAGAAATTGATGCCTTCGCGGACAAACCCATCGCACTGCCTGAGGGCATTGATATGGAAAATCACGTAATCGCCACATATTGGATTCAGGCTGATAAAGCCTGGGACATGTCGGTTTTAGGCCAGGTTATGGCCATTGAACAAACCACCGGTACATGGGTGCCTGTGCCCGGCGAGACACCCGAAATCCGATGCAAGCATGTCGCTAAAGTGATCGGTGTCTATGAGGCGCCATACTATGAATACGGTCTACCGCCTGAGGTTACAAACCGTCAGTATATTATTCAGATCGCTTTCCCCTCGGTCAACATCGAAGATCAACTGCCGATGATGTTGACCGCAACCATTGGTAACATTTCCATGGTGCCGAATTTCAAGCTTTTAGACCTCAGGATGCCCAAAGCCACACTGGACCAATATAACGGGCCGAAGTTTGGTTTGGACGGCTGGTGGAAGGAGCTTGGCTTGAAAAAAGGGCGCCCGTTGCTCAACAATATGATCAAACCATGCAGCGGATATCCTTTGGAAGTCGGAGCCCAGCTCTTTAGAGAAGCGGCACTGGGCGGCTGCGATGTTATCAAAGACGATGAATTGATCGCCAACATGCGCTACAACGACGCGGTAAAAAGAGTCAAGGCCTATATGAAAATCGAGAAAGAAGTATATAACGAGACTGGCGAACATACACTATACACCGTCAATGTCACCGACCGTCTGCCGCGAATGTTCGATCTGGCAAAGCGTTGCGTCGACGCAGGCGTCAATGCAATGATGGTTAATTATCTGGCCGTCGGTCCTGAAGCTATGCGAGCTCTGGCCGATGATCCGGCCATCAATGTGCCCATACTTGCTCACATGGATCTGGCCGGAGCATACTTCATGTCACCTTATCAGGGTATTTCTTCACCGATCATTTTCGGTAAGATTTCCCGGTTATGCGGCGCGGATGCTATCGTCCTGCCCTTCTCCCTGGGAGGGAAGGCCATGTATATGCACGATCGTTTCATGAGTACAACACGCAACCTCACCTATCCTTTCGGCAATCTGAAGCCCACCATGCCTATGCCCTCAGGCGGCATTACGCCCGCCAACGTGCCTGATATCGTTAACACCCTCGGCAAAGACATCATGATTGGCTCAGGCGGCGGTATCCATGCTCATCCCAAAGGGCCAAGAGCTGGCGCACGTGCTTTGAGACAGGCCATTGATGCCGCAGTAAAGGGCGTCAAATTGGAAGAGTATGCAAAAGAACATGAAGAACTGGGAGTTGCCTTAGGAGTTTGGGGTAAAAAAACCGACTTTAAAATCTAGATCAGAATAAAAAATAATTCTCTTAAGCCGGCGCGGGTCACTGATCATACCCGCCCGGCTATTTATCTTGATGCCGAAAATATTTGTCTCGAGAAAAGGATGCGACCCTTGGATTATTATTTGCATGACGATCCGCGACTGCCTTTAGCCTGGGCGCCGTGGTTCTCTCATGAATACATTACCTATTTTTCTGTCCAAGCCATAGACAGGATCATGACCCTGCCGCAGGTACAGGTAAAACCTAACCCTAATTTCAACAATAAAAACTGGCCTATCGGTCCAAAGCATNNACAGAACCGGATCTGCACCCGGACTGTGATCTTAATCTCCATAAAAATCAGAAAATCACCGGCGGATCTCACGGCTGGCGGCACATGCAATTCCGGGCATTGGGCATGAAGTTCGGAATAGCAACCGAATCAGTTCGTCTACATATGGATCTTGCCAGAATGGCTTTTAAAAGCGGCAACGATTATTGGGGCTGGCGGTATCTGTCCCGTTGTACCCATTATCTGGCCGACCTGGGCAATCCCTTCCATGTTCATGCTGTACCTTCGTGGTTTTTGATCAAGAACTTATTCTCATCGAAAAAGCTCTTCCGGATTATCTCCGCCGTGCACCAAAGTTATGAAGTCTATGTGGAACGCCGGTTTCGCGAGGGGTTCCCTTCCTTCAAACAGGCCTTATTACAAGGCGCCAGTGAAGGGCAAGCCGCTTGTCATGATGTTACCGCGGAAATTAATTTCTACAAGCATCAGGCAGAAAAACGGCTGAAGCCAATTTTCATTTTTTTTCTCGATGAGTTCGGTCAGGAACTCATCGATGCTTTCCGGCAAATGGATCAAAACAGTCATCTGGATGCCGCCGCTCAGACCAATATGTGTTCGAAAGAAGCAGCAAAGGTTATTTTTCAGGATTCTCATTTCTCCGCTTTGAACTTTATTGACCAGATCACAGTTGATATTTTTTTTGGTGTAGGGAGGATGCTGGGAATACTGCTTAACGGGTTTTTACCACAGAAGAAATAATACATGTTGCTATTGCATAACTCTTATTTTCCTGCCCTTTATCTCTTCTCCTACTTTTTCCCCATTGCCTCTTTAACCTCATTATTTCTTACAACCGCAACCAGGTCAACGATTGATTCGGGAAGAGTATTGATAGGCTTGCCGGTAGAAAGGGCCAGATAATATATATGGGCAACCTTCTCCAAAAGCTCTGCATTGAGGATTGCCTTGTCGAAATTCTTACCAAGGGCCAATATGCCATGGTTCTGGATGATGTACGCGTTGGCATTATTGGATAATTTCCCGGCCACGTTATTAACAAGATCGGGGCTTCCGGAAAGAGCGTAGGGAACTATCTCCACCATTTGCCCCAGTGAAAAAGCGACCTCATCAAAAAGGGCAGGTATCGGTGTATTGATCAGGCCAAAGACGCTGCCGTATATCTGATGTGTGTGAACGATAGCGTTGACATCGGGCCGCTTCCGGTAAATGATGCTGTGCATTCCCGCTTCCACAGAAGGTTTCAACTTATCATTTTCCTCAATCACTGAAAGGTCAAAGCCAACAACACATATATCGGCCGATGAAAGCTCCTGATACTTAACCGATGACGGAGTTATGGCCATGGCCGTTTCATTTATTCGTACTGAGACGTTGCCTCCGCTACCCCTGTGCGACCCAAAATAACCTTGCTCTGAAAGCCAGAG
>PLMV01000043.1:279-3223 GCA_003141615.1 Syntrophaceae bacterium | reverse complement strand
CAGGTTTTTAATCATGTCAATAAAAAAACAAAGTTGTTGAATAGATTTGTATTTGAAGTATTTTTTGTAACTGCTGATAATGGTGAGGTAGAAGTGGTCTTTAGAGAATACCCGTTTTTTGAAGGCCGAATTTTTCACCTTAAACTTTAGGAGGGAAGAAGATGAAGAGATTTTGGTTAGTTTTGCTTTCATTGGGGCTGGTCATGGCCTTCAGTGCATCGGCCTTCGCTATCGATGTCAAGATTAGCGGTTCATATTACGCAGCCGGCATGTATCAGAATAAAACCACTTTTTTGAAAGACGGATATTATGAAACTCTGCCGTATTTTCAAAATCCGACTTTTAGTGACGGTGGCCCCAGCACTGCCTTTTATTATCAGAGACTGCGCGTCCAGACGGATTTTATCGTCTCTCCGGGACTGAAACTGATCACCCGCTTTGACGCGATGGAAAGAATCTGGGGCGGTGCTAGATCTGCTGCTGGAACAACTTTGGATTCGCAGTCCGCAGGAACCAGAGCAGAAAATGAAAACATCGCCTTCGATTGGGCATATGTTGAGTATACCTCTCCTATTGGATTATTTATGGCTGGTTATCAGGATGATGGTCCTTGGGGAACAGTTTTTGGAGACAGCTCCGTACCCCAGGGCATAATTACTTGGGCCGTGCAAATGAACGGATGGACAGCCTTCCTGCAAGCCCTCAAAATTAATGAGAATAGCAAAACAGCAATACATTCTGCAACGGTGACGGACAACGATACCGACAAATATGAAGGTGGGGCACTTTATGAATGGAAGGGCGGACAAGCCGGTTTGCTGGGTGTCTATTACCGCGACGCCAGCCTAAGACCATCCTTTGCCCCACCATACGACGTTGGCATAACAGGGAATGTTTTTGTTTTAGAACCCTATGCCATTGTCCAGATGGGTCCTGTTAAAATTCAGGCGGAAGTGAATTACGCCTGGGGCAATATAAAAGCTGATCAAATAAATGTTCTGACCGCCGGCCAGGATATTAGAATAGATAATCTGGCGGCATGGGTTGATGCGACCGTTAATTTGAAACAATTTTATTTCGGCGGCAGTGTTGCTTATGTTGCCGGCCAGGATTGGAGCCATTATAACAACAACGGCGGCAAAATGGATGTAATAAAAGGCGGGCTCCTTACCGGCGGTATGGATTGGAATCCTACCTTGCTTTTGTTTAACAATGAACGTCAATACTGGGCCGGTTCAATTCCCGGTTATAACGTAACGAGCACATCCATGAATTACATTTCACAACAATTTAATCTTAACGACACAGGCATGTACAATGCCTGGTTTTTTCAGGGTAGAGCCGGTGTCCGGCCGATCGATAAACTAGACATTGTGGCTTCTGTTTCTTACGCGGTGGCCGATAGCAAAACTCTTATGGGGGGCCCCGACGCTGTTTCTAATGCGTACGGTACGGAAATTGATCTCGTCGGAACTTACAAGATCTCCAATAACCTGAGCTATATGTTAGGATTTGGTTATCTCTTCACCGGTGATTACTTCAAAGGTTACGATCCAACTACCGAAGTTAGCGACAACTACATGCTCATCAACAAACTGACTCTGACTTTCTAAAAGCACTGTTTTTTAACTGCCAGTTTAAATCCCCGGGATATCGAAATCCCGGGGATTTGTTAATGAGACTCGCTGAAAACGAACGAAGTGNNGAAGCGTTAGTCGAATTATCCCAGGAGCAAAGCGACGCGGGATTTGAGACCCAAGCTTCAGAAGCAACGATGTTAGTAAGAATAGTGCTTCGATTTGGATTTGAAATTATTTGCTGTGATTCACGGCAGCGTGAGCAAGCTTAACCACCTTTTGCACTTTCTTCAGGGCGAGTTTATCCACATAAGAGGCAGGCAATATTTTCATCATTTGATACTCTAATTTATTCGCCGCAACAATGTAACGCAATTTTGGATTTGCCGCAGTAAGGACTTGATATATTGTTTTGGCTACTTCCAGGGGAGACAATCCGGCTGTTTTCCCTTTTCTGATTGCATATTCACCAATCGCTCTGGCCTCCATAGCGAATAGCGAACCGGCATATTTGTTCAGGTATTTTTCTCCTTTATCCCAAATCGGTGTAGTGATCCGCCCGGGTTCAATAAGAATAACTTTCACGCCATAAGGGGTAATTTCCCGGCGGAGAGAATCGGAATAGCCCTCCAGAGCAAACTTACTGGAACAATACGGACCAAAGAAAGGCGTCGCAAAGAATCCACTGTCACTGCTCATCATGACAATTCTACCCTTCGCTTTTAATAATAAAGGGAACACCGCCTGAGTAATCTGATGAACTCCAAAAAGGTTGACTTCAAACAGAGCGCGAAGATCTTCAACACTCACATCCATTAATGGTCCCCCGTTGCCGATTCCGGCATTGTTGACCAGACCAAATAACCCTGTTGCTTTTTCTTCAATTATTATTTTTGTTTGTTTTATATCTTCACTGTTAGTTACATCGAGTTTAAGTGGAGTTACGTTTGAATTTTTTGCCAGCCCCTCCAGTGCTTCCTGTTTTCGCGCTCCGGCAAAAACATGCATACCATTTGAGGCGAGATATTGTGTGATAGCCAGTCCAATTCCGCTACTGGCACCTGTAACTAAAACAGATGGTTGATTATTGATCATCTTTTACCTCTAAGAAAAATAAATTTTTGTTTTGACTGAGCACAAAAAGCTAATACAAACATCAATCTAATTATGTTAATTTGATGTTGTTAAATTATAAAGTCAACAAATATTTCGGCTTAATACGGAAATTCTTGATGACACCTTGTGTTCTTATAATTTATCGTATGGTATAAAATACCCTGGAACGCCGGAGTAAATGGGAAGAATGAATCTACAAAGCAATGGTTTTCGATTTGGAATTTAATGTGAGGAGTCGGGTGGCGCAGGGG
>PLMV01000043.1:0-204 GCA_003141615.1 Syntrophaceae bacterium | reverse complement strand
TCCACTTGAATTTCTCCCTTAGCATCGGGACGACAGGTTCCCACGTTCCACACAAGAGCCTGAATCAGGTTCGCGCTACCTTTATGCCGGATGCCGCTCAAACAGTAAACAGGTTTCCCTTGAGCTTGTTCTGGAGAATGGTAAGACCTCCAGTTTTGACATCGTCCAATTCATTTCGACAACCTCATCAGTAGTTCGCTTGCG